>NZ_JAYGHD010000434.1:0-8495 GCF_034932245.1 Nostoc sp. UHCC 0251 | reverse complement strand
CTAGCTCACAATCTGCTTAATTTGTCAATGCCTTCTACTGGACTGGCTCTCTAGCTGGATGTCTCCATTAGCATCAACTAACCAGCTTTGGGCTTCCACAATGTCATTAGGAGATTTAGCCACAGATGTAGTAAGTTTTTTATCTGTAATTTCCACAGATAATTTATTTGTTACTCTCTCTGTTGATTGTGGCGGCACATCTACCCAACCTGTAATCACTGCTCGTCCCCGCAGAGGCTCGTTAGGACTAAGGGGTAATCCACCGCGTCCTGTGGCGATAAAGCTACTAGCGGTTTGTCCTCTTCTAGGTGTGCAGCCTTGAGCGATTTGTTGGGATGCATCCACGAGGTTGGAGGGTAGTTGAATTAAGCCACGACTAGGGTCTACATCGGGTGTGTTTAATTCTACAGTCCCAGCCACCCCACGTTCAGAACTAGCAGTGATATCACTCAGGGAAGTTGGGCGTGAGCGAGATTGAATCCCAAAGAGACCTTTAACTGTAATGTCAACATTACCTCCGCTACCAGTGAAGGCATTAGCACTGATATCGCTATTTTCACTCTTGACGGCAACGATGAAGCCTGCGTTGATATTGATATTGCCGCCATTGCCACCACTTCTATTGTCAGTGCCATCGGGGGTAATTTGAGCAGAAGCACAATTTGCCCAAAAAGCGATCGCAATTCCCATCCCCACACAAACAACAGTTGTTGAATTAAGGTTAGTTTGCATAGTGATTATGGTGATGGGTATTTTAAGCTGTGTCATCACTTTGGCGTTAGCGTACCACTCCGTGGAAGCAAGCTACGCATAGCGTCTCGTAGAGAAGGCATCGCTTCAATCCTTTGCCCTGATTTTATGCTGTTAAGAGTAGTGAAAAGAAATAATTTTTCTTAAGGAATACTTAGATCAAGTCAATCTTCAACTATCCCTTGTGGGATGGGCGTCCCGCGACTGGTGTCAACTTAACGTGAAAGTTACTAAGCGAGAATGCTTTGAGACATTACCTCAACAAGAAGTCTTTGAATCTTAATATAGCGGTTCTCGTTTACGTGAGGTAAACCCGTAGGGGCACGGCATGTTCCATTGGTGTCAACTTCAGCTAGAAATCCCTTCCGTGTTGCCCTCCTCACCCGCCAGAGAATAAATTCTCTGGCTAATAGCTTAAGTCTACTGAAGTAGACTCAAAAGTTTGGGGGCTATTCAGTCATCTAAAGATGACTTTTGCTATGAGCAAGGAACTTCAGTTCCTTGCGGGACATTGGTTCTACATTAAGTTGACACCTATGAGCTTTTTCTATACCCCTACTATTTCACAAAATTAAAATCGGCTATATTGCCCCTACGAAGCATTTTGCAACTCGGCTGTGCGGACTGAAAGCTGCTGTGTCTGATTACCTCGTTGCACTTTCACCTGTAATACTTGACCAAGACGACTGTCTTCCACAAGATTCTGCAATTGTTCAGCACTGGTAATTGGTTTACCATCAATTTGAAGAATTACATCTCCGCGCCGGATACCCGCAGATGCGGCTGGAGAATTGGGAACAACTCGCATTACAAAAACACCATTAATTTCTGGTATCTGAATAGGAGAATTGGGATCGTTGTTATTTTGCTTGGCAAGTTCGGGTGTCAAAGTTAGCATTTGCACACCTAGATAGGGGTGAGCAACTTTGCCATCACGTTGCAGTTGCGCTGCGATCGCTTTTGCTTTATCAATAGGAATCGCAAACCCAATACCCATCGCGTCAGGACGAATGGCTGTGTTAATGCCAATCACTTCACCTTGGCCATTCAATAGTGGTCCGCCAGAGTTACCAGGGTTAATGGCGGCGTCTGTCTGAATGAAATCCAAGCGTTTGTCGTTAATGCCGACTTGGGCACTGGAACGTTTGAGGGTACTGACAATTCCTAAGGTAACGGTGTTATCAAATCCTAAAGGATTACCAACTGCGATCGCCCAGTCTCCTACTTGGACATTACTAGAAGAACCCAAGGGCGCTACTGGCAAATCGTTACCAGCATTAATCTTGACTACTGCCAAATCTGTTACTTCATCAATACCTTGAACTTTCCCTTCAAAGGTGCGACCATCTTTGAGCCGGACTGTTACTTTATCAGCCTTATCGACCACATGAGCATTAGTCAGAACTAAGCCACTCTTGTCAAGAATGAAACCTGAGCCGACACCGCGCAACTGCTGCTCAGGAGGCATTTGTTGAGAGAAACCGTCACCAAAAAACCGACGAAAAAAGGGGTCTTCCAAAAATGGATCAACGCGACGAGTAATTGTGCGCTCAGTATCAATGCGAACAACTGCTGAACCAACACGATTCACTGCTGCTGTGACAAAGCTACTGCTACCTATAACAGCAGTGGCTGGTTGTCGTTGGGCCATCAGTTGTGAAGTATCTCCAGTAGTTACTAGGGGTGCTGGTTCGGCTTGGGAGGGCAACACTTGCAATGTGCTAACAGTTAGCAAAACTCCGAGCGCGATCGCTAAAACATGAGTACTGAGTTGTCGTATAGACCGGGATGATTTGGGAAATCGCATAATCACAACCTAATTTATAAGCTTAATTGTTGCTTAGTCGTGACAAATCTATTTACGGTTATTTTTACAAAATTGACGTTGGCTTTTTACTTGGGGTTTCGCTTGCTCTTCCCAATACTGGGGTTAGAGCATTTTGCGAACTACCTGTAATCAACTTAATAGAAGATTTAACCCAAAAGCTATTATGGACATTTTCCCTTTACAAGTTCGGTTTTTACCCATGAATAAAACTTTTGGATTGCTAATAAAATTATACTTTTTCAGGTAGTGACACCTATAAAAAGAAGATAGAGGATACCCGCTCACTTTTAGTTCAGAACCTTGTCAGATGTGACTCTGGATGATGAACTAACTTTTGAATAAAATTTCATTCCGACTGGCTGCGCCTAGCTGGGGTAAAGAGTTGATGCCTGAGTGGGGAGTGAGAGTAACAGGAGCAGCCAAAGGTAGTTGTAATTGTTTTACAACATTTTGCAGTAGTTGATCTTGTCCAGTCCTCAAACCCCAAACATTTGTACCACGGTTGATAATAGCAAACCAAACCAAACCGCGATCGCGTGTGGGCATTACTCCCGCTAAAGCGCTGACATCCCGGAGAGTGCCAGTTTTGATTACAGTTGCGGCCGGAATGTGTCTGGAGTGGAGTGTCCCCCGATGATCAAATCCAGACGTGGGGAACAAGTCAGCTAGATTCAGTTGATGGGCAGCCGCTTCACCTTGAATAGCCATCAACATGGCACAAGCGGCCCTGGGGGAAATGCGATTTTCCTGGCCCAATCCAGAACCATTGATTAACTGAATTTCTACTTGTGGCACTCTAGCAAGGTTAGCAGCAGTTGACTGCACTACAGTGGCTCCCCCCACCGAATCTGCCAGCATCTCTGCCATATCGTTGTTACTGTAAACATTCATTTCCTTGATTAGTTGCTTCAAAGGCAATGAGCGATGACGCAGTAACAAAGTCTGTCGAGGATTTGGTTGCGCCTCAACTTTCACTCCACCCGCAATCAAGACTTCAGGCTTGGGCGTTCCCTTGGGCATGATTGAGTGTGTATAAACAGCAGGGCGACCCCAAGTCGCACGATTTAGTGTCTGCTTGAGCATTAGACCGGCTAGCATCGGCTGACGTTGGAAATTCATGGCAAAACTGCCAGTAATAATCAAATTTCCCTTTACCTGCTTAATGCCCATTTTATTGAGAGTATTACCAAGAGCGATCGCTTCTTCCCAAACAAACAAAGGATCGCCACCACCAGTAATCACCAAATCGCCCTGCACAACTCCATTTACCACTGGGCCAGTAGCACTGACTAAGGTATCAAATTGGTAGTTTGGCCCCCAAGTCTTCAAAGCAACTAGTGAAGTGGCAATTTTGGTTAAAGAGGCAGCCGGCAGAGGAGTTGTACCTTGGTGATTTGCCATTAGCATCGGCCCCGACTGCATCCAAATCCCCTGACTCTCAGCCAGATTTTGGGCTATTAGTTTCGATGTTACTAACTGTTTCAGATATTGCTGCACCGTAGTCGCCCCAGCTGGATTGGGATCAGGGGCAAGAACCAAGCCAGGACTACTTTGCCAAGTCAAAGCATCTAAGGCATCTAGAGGTTTGATTTGTACCCCGGCCATCTCTAGCCAGAGCGACACTAAACCTGAACCCAATAATTCCAGCATTTTTTATTCCTCTGTTAGGATTTGAGTTTACTGTGCTAATATACAAGCTTTTTTACAAGAATCAGTATTGAGTCATAATAACTGCTGTTTTTCTCATCTGTTAAGTAGGGTGAATCATATTGTTTTCACGTCTCCTTTGGAAATACCAAAATGCCTATTGCTTATGAGGACTGCCGCATGGAAATAAAAAATCTCTAGCTAAGGCAATGAAATCAATTAATTTTGAGAAAATTTTATAGTCCAATACGCTTGGGTTAGCGCCAAAAACCTTAAACTGTGTAGGTTGGGGAGCCACTGCGTTGGGCGGGTTTCCCGACTTGTTCGCCTTTGGCGTTCCCGCAGGGTAACCCAACATTTCCGGGGCTTTGTTGGGTTGCGCTTTGCTTAACCCAACCTACAATTTTTCGCCAAGCCAAGCGTATTGCTTTATAGTCAGGTATGAAGCGATCGCATCTCATCAAAATAATTTGTAATTCGTAATTCGTAATTCGTAATTGAATTAATTAAGGATTCATACCCCGAGTAATTATAGAGCAGCAATTTTAGAATTTAGTACGGGACTCAAACCCAAAAATTACGTTAGCACAGCGCGTTTGCTCTTAGTGTCTCCAAGAGAAGAAGCCCGCGAACGTAATTACGAATTAGTTAATACCTACTTCCTTTCTGGATGCGCTGCATCCTCTGGTGAAGGTGTACCCATCTGGTTGATTGTGGCAATCATCTGATACAAGCGCCCCAAGTCACGTTGATTGAAGTACAAAATGAGCCGGGGTAGTCCAACAGTTTCATCTTGTGCTTCTTGAGGTAATGCCTGACTTTTTTCAATCCGCCCTTGAATAATAATGTCGCTGAAATTAGCATTGAGTTGCTCTACCTGAGCATCTGATATATCTGTCTTCAGACGGATGACTAACTGATTGCTTACGTACCGACACGAGTGATAAACCTGGTAAAAGCGGGTGATAGCGTCACAAGCTACATCTAGGTTATCTGTCACCGTGTAAAGGCTGGGGTCATCAGGACTTACAAGACCATTTTGTACGAGTTGCTTATCAATATATTCGCTCCAAGACCGCCAGTAATCGCCACCAGGGTGATCAATTAAAACTAAAGGTACTGGGCCAAATTTACCAGTCTGGCTTAACGTCATACATTCAAAAGCTTCATCTTGAGTACCGAAACCTCCAGGAAACAAGGCTACAGCATCACTTTCTTTGAGAAGAAACAGCTTGCGGGTAAAGAAATATTTGAAGTGAATGAGCTTGGGATCACCTTCTATAAAAGGGTTTGCTTCCTGCTCAAAGGGTAACTGAATGTTTAATCCAAAAGAATTCTCTCGCCCAGCCCCTTCGTGACCCGCCTGCATGATTCCACCCCCACCGCCGGTCATCACCATAAATCCTAATTTAGAAACAACGCGAGCAAACTCAAGCGCCATTTGGTAATCTGGCGTATCTGGCGCTAGACGAGCAGAACCGAAGATGGTGACTTTACGAACATGTCGGTAATCATAAAAAAGCTCGAAACCGCGCTCCATATCTGCTAATGCAGCCGACAAGATTTTCCAATCGAGACGCTCAATTTCGTTATCAGCTAGGCGAACAATAGTAGCAAGTGCTTGCTGAATAAATTGCCGATTTTTTAATGTCGGTAAACGAGCGATCAATTCAGCGATATCCGCCTGTAAAGACTCTAATGTGTCAAACGACGCAGATGAGGTCATGAGAACTGCTGCAACAATGGCATTATATTTTACGTGAACGACTTACACTCTAGCAAGCGGGATATCGGCTTGTGATGTACAGTTGGCATACTCAGAAAGACAAGAGACGCGATGAATCGCCGTCTCTACAATAATCAGTCTTTTGTCTTGACGGCGATTTATCGCATATTTGTGAGCTAAAATTTTCATCAAAAACCCTTAACCGAACCCTAGTGGCTTGGGTTTTACCTTTCCCCTTGTCCTTCTTGCCTCCTTAGGGACTTCCAAATAAAAAAACATCCCAAATTTTCTTGTGGGATGGGTGTCCCCACCCGTCCCAGATTTAGGGCGGGCAAGATGCCCACCCCACGAAATGGATAATTTATTTCTTGGAAGTCCCTTATCTCAATTCAGCCCCAATTCTTCCTTCAACGCCTCTGGCACATTAACTGCTGTCTCTAACCCCCGCACTCCTTGCCACTGCTGTTTTTTACCCCAGGTCATTTTCTCCATATTGGCGTCGCTGAGGTCAGCACCGCCGAGAATAGCGTAGCTAAGATTACTGTGGCTAAGATCCGCGCCATTGAGGATAGCACCACTGAGATTACTGCCACTGAGGTTAGCACTGTTAAGGTTGGCATAGCTGAGGTCTGTACCAAAAAGGATAGCGTCGGTGAGGTCGGCACCACTGAGGTCGGCGTCACTAAGAATCACCCCACTTAGATCGGCTTCGTTGAGAATTACCCGACTCAGGTCTACACCGCTGAGGTCTGCACCTAAGAACATTGCACCGTTGAGTCTGGCGTCGTTCAGCTTGGCACCGTTAAGTTTTGCATAGCTGAGGTCAGCAGCAATGAGAATGGCATTACTAAGGTTAGTACTGAAAAGAATTGTGTCACTAAGGTTACTACCATTGAGGCTAGCGTGACTCAAGTCAGCACCACTGAGGTCGGCACGACAGAGGTCGGCATGGTTAAAGTTAGCGCTGCGGAGGTTGGCTTCACTTAGATTTGCACCGAAAAGAATGGCGTTACTTAAGTCAGCACCGCTGAGGTTGGTGCTGCTGAGGTCGGCGCGGTTGAGGTCGGCGCGGCTAAAGTTAGCACTGCTAAGGTTGGTGTTGCTAAGGTCAGCACGGTTAAGGTCAGCACGGCTAAGGTTGGCACAGCTTAGATTAGCACCGCTGAGGTTAGTGCTGCTGAGGTCGGCACCGCTGAGGTTGGCACCGCTGAGGTTGGCACCGCTGAGGTTGGCATCGCCAAGGTTGGCACCGCTAAGGTTGGCACCGCTGAAATTAACACCAGTTAAGTTGGCATCACCGAGATAAGCAAGGCTTAGGTCAGCACCCCTAAAGTCTGCCCCGGTAAGATTGGCATCACCCAGGTAAGCACTCCTAAAGTTACCGCCTTTGAGGAATTGCCCGACTATACTACTAAAATTACCAATTTCTAGGGCATCACTATAATTGATGACCCGCAGCAGTTGGGATGTGAAAAAATTGTCTGTATCTGGTTGAGCAGATGGATAGAAGGTGATTTTTTGTTTGAGTTGATCTCGCTCTTGAGCGTAGCGGTGTAACTCTAACAGTAAAATCAATACGTTCAGCCCTGTATATATATCTACCTGTCTCAGCCCGATCGCAATATTTTGCGCCGCCAACTTTAACCTTGTTTTCTGAGGTAGGTTATCATCTGGTGTCTCGTCAATAAATTCTCCCTGACACCAACGACGATAAAAATCTTCTAGCCGCCAGAAAAGCAGTTCTGGGCGAATTTTTTGACCAGTCACAACCAATTCCATTAGTTGGTTAACTATTTCTGGTTTTAGCGCCCGATTGCCCAGTAAATCATAAATATCTTCATGCATCTGGCGATCGCACACTCCAAAAGAGAACCCAGAAGGTAGTGCGCCAGATGTCTGATCAACTATCTCAGAAGTCAAACTGCTCTTTGGTATTGTCCATTTTTCTAAGCTTTTTTGCAGCCTTTGAAACCATAAATCTTCTTGTAAATTATCTTGAGCAAAATTAACGCTTTTATATGGTTCTTTAATACTTTTTCCTAGAGGTAAAACTGCTTCGGTTTTCACAGATGTGGTCTTTGGCATCTCTTCTAACCTTATATCCCTCACATAATTTCTCAGCACTTGCCAGACTTGAGATAAATATGTTGACATTTCTGTGTCCGTTGTTACATTTAAATTACTGTTTTGATAATTCTGAATCTTGACAATTTTTCTATGCTAGTTTGCTTCTCATTGCCGAAAATTAATAGTATCAATAAATACTACACGAAAAATATCATACGTTGGCGATATCTCCGGTGGGCTACATCGACGGTGTTCTTAGAGGGCGGCTTCTCGCTAACCCGTACTAAGCTCAAGCTTCTTCTGCTGATGCAAATAAACTGTGATCAGAAAAATTCTTTCAAAAATCAAGTAATTTTCCGGCTTTGGCTAATTTGTTATACTTTTTTCCCAAGATATTTATTAGTCTGATGTAAAAATAATAATTACAAAGAAAAGGGTGTGGGGTGTGGGGTTTAGGGTGTGGGGTATAGAAATAAA
>NZ_JAYGHD010000433.1:0-8677 GCF_034932245.1 Nostoc sp. UHCC 0251 | reverse complement strand
CCCAATGCCCAATGCCCAATGCCCAATGCCCAATGCCCAATGCCCCATGCCCAATCCCTAATCTATCGCCTCATAATCAACCTGGGCAGTACTTTCTTCGTCAAAATCAAAGTTGAATTGTGGTATTAGTGTGCCATTCATTGGTGAGTCTACTTCTGGAGTAAAGAGACTAGCTGAAGCCTCTTCAATCTCATCACTTTGGCTGTTAGCTCGATTATAGACATCAGCACCAATTGCAAACAGGGTTTGTTGGAAGTCATCTAAGCGCTGCTTAAATTCTACTGTGGAAATACTAGAATCAATCATTGCAGCTTGGAGTTGTGAAACTTTTTCACTGGCCAAAGTTTTCATTTGGTCGCCGATAAAGTTGCTATTATCCTTGATGGTGGATTCGTAACTGAATAACAGATTATCTGCTTGGTTTTTGAGTTCAACCAGTTCTTTACGTCTTCTATCTTCATCGGAAAACAGTTCGGCCTCTTGGCGCATCCGTTCGACTTCGTTGGTACTCAAACCACCTGTATTGGTAATCCTGATACTCTGTTCTCTACCTGTACCTTTGTCTTGGGCAGAAACCTTCATGATGCCATTGACATCGATTTCAAAGGATACTTCAATTTGCGGTACACCACGGGGCGATGGGGGAATTCCTGCTAACAGAAACTTGCCGAGACTCTTGTTATCTCGTGACATTGCCCGTTCACCTTGGAGAATGTGAATTTCTACCGAGGTTTGCCCATCAACTGCTGTGGAAAAAATTTGTGACTTACTAGTGGGAATTGTGGTGTTGCGTTCAATAATTTTGGTGAACACTTCACCCAAAGTTTCAATTCCCAAGGACAGAGGAGTGACATCCAAAAGTAAGAGATTATCTACTTCACCACCCAACACCCCTGCTTGGATAGCCGCTCCCAATGCTACCGCTTCGTCAGGGTTGATAGAGCGATCGGGAGCTTTGCCATTGAAAAACTTAATCAGCGCGTTTTGAACTGCGGGAATACGGGTAGAACCACCTACCAAAATAATCCGATCTATGGCTTGTGGTTTGAGATCCGCATCTTTGAGCGCTTGGATCATTGGTTCGATAGTACCTTCAATTAATTTCCCTGCCAGTTCTTCAAATTTGGAACGGCTGAGTTCCATCTCCAGATGCTTTGGCCCGGTATTATCAGCCGTGATAAACGGCAAGTTAATGGAGGTACTTGTCATGCTGGAGAGTTCAATTTTTGCCTTTTCCGCTGCTTCCCGCAAGCGTTGCAGTGCCATCTTATCTTGGGAAAGATCGATTTTCTCTTGCTCTTGGAAACGTTCCATCATCCAACGCACGATCGCATTATCAAAGTCGTCTCCACCTAAATGGTTGTTGCCACAAGTCGCCTTAACTTCAAAAACGCCATCCCCAAGTTGCAAGATCGATACGTCAAAAGTACCGCCTCCCAAATCAAATACTAAAATTAGCTGCTCTTGGTCTTGCTTTTCCAATCCGAAAGCTAAAGCCGCAGCTGTTGGTTCATTAATGATTCGTAGGACTTCTAGTCCAGCAATTGTGCCAGCATCTTTAGTTGCTTGTCTTTGGGCATCTGTAAAATATGCTGGTACGGTGATCACTGCCTGAGTGACCTCCTCACCCAAAAAGTTTTCCGCATCCTGCTTCAGTTTTTGCAGGATCATGGCGGATAGTTCTTGTGGCGTGTAATTTTTTGAGCGAATTTGAACATCAACGGTATCGTCTCGACCTTTGACACAGTTGTAGGGGACGCGATCGCGTTCTATGTCAGTGTCTTCCCAACGCCGCCCGATAAATCGCTTAATACTGTAAATTGTGTTTTCGGCATTGGTTACGGCTTGGCGCTTTGCCAATTGACCAACCAAGCGATCGCCACTCTTCCCAAATCCCACAATACTTGGAGTAGTCCGTCCACCTTCAGAATTGGAGATCACCAGTGGTTGACCGCCTTCCAAAACTGCGACGCAACTGTTAGTAGTGCCTAAGTCGATCCCAATAACTTTTCCCATAATTATCAGTATTTTTACCGAGTCTTTCTGCTGTAATATGTCGCGGACTAACTTTTGTTCATGAAACCAAGGCTAGCGGATAACGTCTGTGGAACCCTATTGCTGGTAGCAAGTAGAGAAGTTGAAACACAGATAGTTATCCAAAGCCTTGTCCAAGTTTTAGGTACGCGATGCTCATCCTTGCTAGAACCCAGGCACTTTAGGTCAGCGAGGCGAGCGATTACAGCTTAACTGTTGGCTGAACTCGACTGATCTTCTGGTGCAGCAGGGGTATCTTCTTTGGGAGCAGCTACTTTGACCATTGCATGGCGTAGCACGCGTTCGCCCAAGTAATATCCGCGCACTAACTCTTCTAACACTGTTCCTTCAGGATGTTCATCCGTAGGTTCCCGCATTACTGCTTCGTGTAGGTTCGGATCAAATTCTTGACCTTCAGGACGCATTGGTGACACACCCAAGCGTTTCAGGCTATCTACTAATTGTTTGTAAACACCTTGGTAACTTTTGTGCATGGTCATTTCGCCATCAGATTGCGGTTTGAGATGCGATCGCGCCCGCTCAAAATTATCGACCACTGGCAGCAATTCCAGAATCGTGTTCCGCTTCATCAGCGTCTCTAGCTCTTCTTTTTCTTTACTAGTGCGTTTCCGATAATTCTCAAAATCAGCGGCAATCCGCATATATTGAGTACTACGCTCTTCTAGTTGCGTTTTGAGAGACTCGATTTGTTGAGTCAGTTCTGCTAAAGCTGCCGTTTCCACTCCAGTTCTCTCATTTGCAGCGACGCTATTTTCTGGATTGAGATTAGCCGTATCCCCCGATATATTGGTTTGGGCTGCCACTTGCTCTGTAACCTCGCTACCAGGTTCATTGAAATTAATTTGGGCTGGGGAGTCACTCTTCATTGCTTGCTTTACCTCTGTTGGTTCACCCAATTGCTGGCTTGTATTGTTTATCTGTTTATTTTCATCCATCATTGTCTACTGATTCCAGATGCTTTTTATGGCAGTGTATCTCCACAGTTTGCAACTGTCGTCATCCACGACGTGCCACTAAGGTTGATTTTTTGCCGACAAGTTTCTGGAAATGATGTAACCGTCATCTTATTGTGACAAATGGTGAACACGTTAGCCCAGACCCCACTAAGGCGGGAACCCGAACGAGTAATTTGCAAGAGTAGCGCTGAATGTAACTCGCCCCTCATCTGATTTGAAAATATCTTTAATTTTGAATTTAAATTTTTAATTCAAAGCAAAGCGACGTGACTTAGGACTTTTTTGGTAAATGAGAATTCTGTCTCACAGCCTGGGAATACTTTAAGCAGAGGTTTCCCCAAATCAATTGCTCATTTATGAACTCGTCACCACAACGGCGCAGTACCGCTCTAACTACCAGAACAGAGTTTTCGCCCTTTGGCAACAAGCTAGTGCAATCTGGCTATGTCAATACCGAACAGATGAGGCAGGCACTAATTGAAAGCCGCAAATCTGGCAGACCCTTAACGGAAGTACTAGAGTCACTCACTGGGCAACAACTATCACCTGAGTTACTCAGGCAATACAAAAAACAACAGCTATTTGAACTTAAAATACTATACGGTGTTGAATTCCTCGATCCGGAAGTCAATTCCTTTGGCAGCACGATGATGGGGAACCTGATTGAAACCCTCATCCCAGTGGATATCTGTCGTCGCCATCGTTTAGTACCACTATCGAAGCACGAAGACCAAACCCCGCCCTCAGTTTTAGTGGCAATGGTCGCTCCAGATAATTTAGAGGCTTCTGATGACCTGAACCGCATCTTGCGCCCCCAAGGCTTGGCTTTGCAGCGCATGGTAATTACACAAGAAGATTACCAGCAGCTAATCAACCAATATCTGGATGAAATGGCTGTTAAGCAAAAGCATCTGGAACAAGAAAAGTTTACAGATATTAATCAGGATTTAGAAAACCTCGGAAATCTCGATATTTCGGATGCTCCTGAAGAAATGGAGGCCGATTTAGGGGCAGCGATGAAGGGTGCAGAGGATGCTCCAGTCATTAACCTAGTCAACAGAATCCTGGCTAAAGCCTTGCATGAGGGCGTTTCTGACATTCATATTGAACCGCAAGAAGAAAACTTACGCATTCGCTTTCGGAAAGATGGTGTACTGCGCGAAGCTTTCGATCCCCTACCGAAAAAAATTATCCCGGCGGTGACAGCCCGATTTAAAATCATCTCCAATCTAGACATTGCTGAACGCCGTCTACCCCAAGATGGACGCATCCGGCGGATGTTTGAGGGACGTAAAGTAGACTTCCGGGTGAATACCTTACCCAGTCGCTACGGGGAAAAGGTGGTGCTGCGGATTTTAGATAACTCCTCCACCCAATTGGGATTAGATAAGTTAATTACCGATCCGGAGACTTTAAATATTGTCAAGGATATGGTTAGCCGTCCCTTCGGGCTAATTTTGGTAACTGGGCCAACTGGTTCTGGGAAAACAACCTCGCTCTATTCTGCATTATCAGAAAAGAATGATCCCGGTATTAATATCAGTACTGTAGAAGACCCCATTGAGTACAGTCTTCCAGGGATTACTCAAGTACAGGTAATTCGGGAAAAAGGGCTAGATTTTGCTACCGCTTTGCGGGCTTTCTTGCGACAAGATCCAGATGTGCTGCTGGTGGGTGAAACGCGGGATAAGGAAACGGCAAAAACAGCAATTGAAGCTGCCTTGACCGGTCACTTAGTATTAACTACCTTACATACCAATGATGCCCCAGGAGCGATCGCTCGTTTGGGAGAAATGGGGATTGAGCCTTTCATGGTTTCTAGCTCCCTAATTGGCGTTTTAGCTCAACGTTTAGTGCGACGTGTATGTTCTGAATGTCGTGTCCCCTACACTCCCACAACCGAAGAATTGGCTCGTTATGGTCTATCAGCTTCCTCAGATGTGGAAGTCACTTTCTATAAAGCTAACACCTTGACATTAGAAGGGATAACCGAAGCCAAAGCCAAAAATCAGCTTTGCTCAAAATGTAATGGTGTCGGCTACAAAGGGCGTTGTGGTGTTTATGAAGTTATGCGGGTCACCGAAAACCTGCAAACTCTCATCAACGAAGATGCACCCACAGAACGCATCAAGGAAGTAGCAATAGAAGAGGGCATGAAAACCTTGCTGGCTTACAGTTTGGACTTAGTGCGCCAAGGTTCCACCACTTTAGAAGAAGTAGAACGAGTGACGTTTACTGATACTGGCTTGGAAGCCGAGTTAAAAGCCAAACGCAAGACTGGTCTTACTTGCCGCAGTTGCGATGCCACATTGAAACAAGAATGGCTGGATTGCCCTTACTGTATGACATCTCGGTTTTAAGACTGGTCATTAGTCATTGGTCATTGGTCATTGGTCATTGGTCATTAGTCATTGGTGAATGCTTAATAACTTTAGACAACTGACAAATAACAAAGGACAAAGGACAAAGGACAAATAACAAACATTAATTAAGGAAGCAGAACTATGGAAATGATGATTGAAGATTTGATGGAGCAGTTGATTGAAATGGGTGGCTCGGATTTGCATTTATCCGCAGGTTTGCCTCCCTACTTCCGCATCAGTGGTAAACTCACCCCCATAGGTGAGCATGTATTGACAGCTGATCAATGTCAAAGGCTTATTTTTAGTATGCTCAACAACACCCAGCGTAAAACTTTAGAGCAAACCTGGGAGTTGGATTGTTCCTATGGTGTTAAGGGTTTAGCTCGCTTCCGGGTCAATGTCTATAAAGAACGTGGTGCTTATGCTGCTTGCTTACGGGCATTAAGTTCTAAAATTCCTAATTTTGAAAAATTAGGTCTGCCAGATATAGTGCGGGAAATGTGCGATAAGCCCAGAGGATTAATTCTGGTGACAGGCCCTACAGGCTCCGGGAAGACAACTACCCTAGCGGCAATGATTGACTTAATTAACCGCACCAAGGCAGAGCATATTTTAACGGTGGAAGACCCAATTGAATTTGTCTACGAACCAATTAAAAGCTTGGTTCACCAACGGCAACTGGGTGAAGATACTAAGAGCTTTGCTAATGCCTTGAAAGCAGCCCTGCGGGAAGATCCAGATATTATTCTAGTGGGGGAAATGCGCGATTTAGAAACGATTTCTTTGGCGATTTCAGCAGCAGAAACAGGACACTTGGTATTTGGTACGCTACACACCAGTTCTGCCGCCCAAACTGTTGACCGGATTATCGACGTTTTTCCCCATGAAAGACAAACCCAAGTGCGGGTGCAATTATCTAACTCGTTAGTGGGGGTATTTAGCCAAACTTTGGTGTCTAAGAAAAACCCTAAACCTGGTGAGTATGGTCGGGTGATGGCTCAAGAAATTCTGATTGTCACTCCCGCTATTTCCAACTTGATTCGAGAAGGCAAAACATCTCAAATTTACTCAGCTATTCAAACTGGCGGCAAATTGGGAATGCAAACTCTGGAGAAGGTTTTAGCCGATTTTTACAAAGCAGGAACCATCTCATTTGAAGCGGCGATGTCTAAGACTTCTAAGCCTGATGAAATTCAACGTCTCATTGGTAATTCTACACCGCAAGCAGGTGCGGCAGGTGCAAAACCCGGTGCGGCTGCCAGAGCGCATTAAAGAAGCTGGAAAAATGAGAGGGATGAAAAACCCTTGACTATTTTGAATTTTGAATTTTGAATTAATTTATGCCAACCTACGTTGCCCGTGTTCGGGATTCTCAAGGAAAATCACGAACGGAAAAAATTACTGCTGAATCTTTGGTACAAGCTCGTACTAATCTCAGAGATCAAGGTTTTGTAGTCCAAGAACTCAAACAATTTCAAGGATTTCAGACAAATTTTGACTTAAAAAAATTCCAGACTTCCTTAGTTAAGGTTTCTGTCAAAGACAAAGCCGTTTTTTCCCGCCAATTTGCCGTTTTGATGAATGCGGGTGTTGCGATCGTTAGAAGTTTAGGGGTACTTTCCGAACAGTGTAGTAATCCGAAACTGAAACAAGCTCTTATGGACATTAGCGTTGATGTTCAAAGCGGAATGAATCTTTCAGAGTCAATGCGGAAGCATCCTGACTGCTTTGATGGATTATATGTGAGTATGATTCAAGCAGGCGAGGTTGGTGGTGTTCTAGACGAAGTATTGAATCGTTTAGCCAAGTTGCTAGAAGATGTTGCCCGCTTACAAAACCAAATTAAATCAGCATTGTCTTATCCAGTGGTCGTGGGTTTTATAGCAGTTGCTATCTTTCTCGGCATGACCATTTTTCTCATTCCCATTTTTGCGAAGATTTTTACAGAACTCGGAACTGAATTACCAGCTCTAACGCAATTTTTGATGGATGCTAGTCAATTTTTGAGAAGTCCGAAGGTTTTCGTGCTTATCGCTGCCCTTGTAGGATTGAAAGTTGCCTATACACAATACGGTAAAACTCCTGTTGGTCGCATAACACTTGATCGTCTTGCTCTCAAGTTGCCTTTGTTTGGTGACTTAATTCAAAAATCTTCAGTTGCCCGTTTTAGCCGGACTTTTGGTTCTTTGACTCGTTCAGGTGTACCAATTTTAACTTGCCTAGAAATTGTCCGAGATACATCAGGAAACCAAGTAATTGCCAATGCCATAGATGCAGCCCGTATGGAGATTCAGCAAGGAGGTATGATTAGCATTGCTTTACAAAAAGATAGCGTTTTTCCGGTTATGGCAATTCAGATGATTAGTATCGGAGAAGAAACTGGAGAATTAGATGCAATGTTGATGAAAGTTGCCGATTTCTATGAAGATGAAGTCGAGCAGGCAGTAAAAGCAATGACCAGTATTTTGGAACCGGTGATGATTGTGGTTCTAGGGGGAATGGTTGGAACCATTTTGCTAGCGATGTATCTGCCTATGTTTGCGGTGTTTGAAAAGTTGGGATAGAGGATTAAGAGTTAAGGTTAGGAGTTACGAGTTAAAACTTTTATTCCTAACTTTTAATTCATAACTTGTAAATTTTATTCTTAACTCCTAACTAAGTTAATAAACTATGACTGTGCAAAAATCTCACTATGAAGCGAGTTTGGCAGAGTACAGCAATCATATCGCTGCGATCGCCTTACTAAAGCAATATCGGCCATACTTGGAGATGATTCCTAGTCTGCGCCGTCCTGATGAAAGTGTCATCACTATACCCTTGCCTATTGTCCGTCTTCGCAATCCTGCTACAACAACCCCACAAACGATTTGCTTACCCTGTGATGTGGCAATTTTGATGTGCGATCCAGAGTGGAAAATCAAAACTGGAGCAGAAATTTTAGTCTTTATTCATCGTGCTCACGAAGACTTTTCTGATTTGTTAGGACGCTGGCGACAAACTCAAGTTTGGCTAGACAATGATTATGAGTGGGTGATGCCTCTGCGCCACAGTCATATTTTGAGTGAGGGAGCTAATAGTATATATCCTTTGTTTGTCGTTTTTAACGATACTTTAGAACGCATCCAACGAGGACTTGTAGGAGCGGAACTTCCATTTATTATACAAACACTAGATTCGCTGCTTGAAGAGAACTCCACAACAGATATTTTTTCTCCAGAACTTCCACCAGCTTAAAAAAGTTAGAAGTTAATATAGGAATCCGGTTTGATTTTTGAAAAGATACGTAGGGTGCGTTAGCGACAG
>NZ_JAYGHD010000432.1:0-8833 GCF_034932245.1 Nostoc sp. UHCC 0251 | reverse complement strand
TTACGCTCCGCTAACACACCCTACTTTTGCACTTTATTTAATCCACGTTCCTTAGATAGATATTTACTACCTATCCACAGATCCCATAATTACGTCAACACTGCCAAGAATTACCACAATATCTGCAACCTTCATCCCGCGCAGTAAATGTGGGACAATCTGGAGATTGTTGAAATCTGCTGCGCGAATCTTCCAACGCGCAGGGAAGACGTTATCATCGCCTACCAAATAAATTCCCAATTCACCTTTACCACTTTCTACACGAGCGTAGATTTCACCCTTAGGAATCTTAAAAGTAGGGGAAACTTTTTTGCCGATGAATTGGTAATCAAATGCGTCCCACTCGGATTTTTTACCTGCGGCTAAACGCTTCGCTTCCAGATTTTCGTAAGGGCCGCCAGGAAGTCCTTTAATTGCTTGGCGAATAATTTTCACAGATTCGCGCATTTCCCGCATCCGCACTACGTAACGGGCAAAGCAATCACCAGCGGTTTCCCACTGCACATCCCAGTCGAAATCGTCGTAGCATTCGTAATGATCAACTTTCCGCAAATCCCATTGCACCCCAGATGCGCGTAACATTGGGCCAGAAAGTCCCCAGTTAATTGCTTCTTCACGGGTGATAGTTCCAATACCTTCAACACGTCGCCGGAAGATGGGGTTATCTGTTACTAAACGCTCGTACTCATCAACTTTTGGCAATAAGTAGTCGCAGAATTCCAGACACTTATCTACCCAACCGTAAGGTAAATCGGCTGCTACTCCACCAACGCGGAAGTAGTTATTATTCACCATCCGATAACCTGTGGCAGCTTCCCACAAATCATAAATCATCTCCCGTTCCCGGAACTGGTAGAAGAAGGGAGTTTGAGCGCCTACGTCAGCTAAGAAGGGGCCAAACCATAGCAAGTGGTTAGCAATGCGGTTCAACTCCAGCATGATGACGCGGATGTAGCTAGCGCGTTTGGGGACAGCAACACCTGCAAGTTTTTCTGGGGCGTTGACAGTGACGGCTTCGTTGAACATTCCCGCCGCGTAGTCCCAGCGACTAACGTAAGGAACGTACATTACATTAGTACGGTTCTCAGCGATTTTTTCCATTCCCCGGTGCAAATAGCCAATAACCGGTTCACAGTCAACAACATCCTCGCCATCCAGAGTCATGATTAGCCGCAGAACCCCGTGCATTGAGGGGTGGTGTGGCCCCATGTTTAGCACCATTGGTTCAGTGCGGGTTTCTAGTCTGGTCATAGATTTCGTGTTCTCCGTTCGTGAAAAATTTGAATTGAATCGCCCAGATGCCAACCAGAACCGATTTATCTAGTCTGCCAAAACGATGTTTGTAGGGGCAATCTATATAATTAGGACTCTACAGGGTTATGTTGGAGAGAGGATAGCAGCCGAGGAGTTGTAATTGATGTTTCATTTCGTTGCACCTCTTCAATTATTATAGGGAAGCTTGATATGCAAGGGATTGAGGCACAGGTTTTTTTCATGTAATCTCTTTTTGCATTTAAAATCCTGATGTTGTTAAATCCTGTTCAATCTTGTATAAGTTCGTGTCTAAGGCAATGGTACGTATACAGCCAACAGCTATTTAGATTTTTGAATAAGAATTCAGAAGTCAGAATACAGGAGTCAATTTAGGGACTTCCAACTAAAAAAATATCCCATCCCTGCGGGACGCTACGCGTAGCTTGCTTCCCCAAAGGGGTACGCTTTGGCGAGCAGGGGAAGCAGGGGAAGCAGAGGAGGAAGAATCTAACGATCATATAGTCGCTCTCAAAATTGAATAATTTAATTTCTGGAAGTCCCTTATTTATCAAAAATAAAATTAAAGATGAAATCAGATTCACAAACACCGCTAGATTTAGAAGAACAAGAACTGGCTTTTTCCCATATTTCCGTTTTGGGACGGGAGGTAATTGAGGGTTTGGCGGTGCGTCCAGGCGGGCATTATTTAGATGTGACGGTAGGCGGTGGTGGTCACAGTCGCCTGATTTTAGAAGCTGCGGCGGATGTGCGGGTAACGGCAGTTGACCAAGATGAGGATGCTTTAGCCGCCGCGCAAAAGAATTTAGCTGAGTTTAGCGATCGCATACAATTCATTTATAGCAATTTTGCTGACTACGAGTTTCCCCCTAATACTTTCGATGGTATTTTAGCTGATTTGGGGGTAAGTTCTTACCATTTAGACCAAGCAGAACGAGGTTTTAGCTTTCGCCAAGCTGCGAATTTGGATATGCGAATGGATCGAGGGCGATCGCTAACTGCTGCTGATGTGATCAATAATTGGGATGAGGCAGAATTAGCTGATATTTTCTTTAAGTACGGCGAAGAGAGATTATCGCGGCGCATTGCTCGTCGTATTGTAGAACGGCGACCGTTACACACTACTACAGAATTGGCTGATGCGATCGCTTCTTCAGTTCCCCCGAAATACCGTTATGGTAGAATTCACCCCGCTACCCGTGTTTTTCAAGCTCTGCGAATTGTCGTCAACGACGAGTTAAAATCCCTAGAAACCTTTTTGGATAAAGCCCCAAATGCCCTTGTCCCTGGTGGCAGAATTGCGATTATCAGTTTTCACAGTTTGGAAGACCGCCCAGTGAAGCATGGTTTAAGAAATTCACCGTTATTAAAGGTCTTGACAAAAAAGCCGATTATTGCTCAAGAAGAGGAAATTAGTCAGAATCCGCGATCGCGATCGGCCAAACTGAGGATAGCTGAAAAGTTGCTGTAACTACAATGCAGCGTTACAGCGCCTTGTAACTAAATGAGGTACAGAACCAAGGATTCACAAATCAAATTATTCTTCTCCCTCCTGCCTCAAAACCAGTGACTTTGTGCTTCATGCAAAAGAAAACTGCTGTAAACTCCTCCATCTCAACAATCTGTTAACCTAGCGTTGTTGAAGAGTTAAAAAATAATAAATGGAAATTAGTAATCTGTTTACAGCAGGTGGCATAGTAATGTGGCCTCTGCTAGCGTTCTCTTTGCTAGGCGTGGCGCTGATTATCGAACGGATCATCTTTTGGGTAAAGATAAATAAGCGGCAAAACAAGGTAGTGCGAGAGGTATTACAGCTTTATCGCCTTGATAATATAGTTAGTGCTTTAGATAAATTGCAAAAAAATGCTGATTTACCTATCGCCCGAATTTTTTTAGCAGCTTTAGAATTGGAGGAACCGACACCAGAGGAATTCCGTTTGGCATTAGAAAGTGAAGCACAAGCCGAAATCCCTTTGCTCAAACGCTCCCAAAATATTTTTGAGACAATTATTGGTCTTGCGCCCCTATTAGGACTTTTAGGGACTGTATTAGGATTAATTAACTCCTTTGCCTCTCTGAATATTGGAGATGTGGGAGGTAGTAAAACAATAGGTGTGACATCTGGAATTAGTGAAGCTTTAATATCTACAGCATCAGGGTTGGTAGTAGCAATATTTACACTTTTATTTGCTAATACCTTCCGGGGACTCTACCAGCGGCAGATTGCCTGGATTCAAGAATATGGCGGACAGTTAGAATTACTCTACCGTCGTCGCTACGAAAGAGGAGATAAACCATATCTGCCGAAGAAATAAAGCGGCACTGGGTAATTGTAAATTAGTAATCGGTAATTGAGATTAGTTCATTATTTGTTACCGATTTTGCTCTAAAACTTTTGACTCTAATAGTATTCTAAAATAACGAATAGCTTTGTTCGCTACAGTTATTGAGGAAATATTCCATGACTATTTGGGTAAATGAGCAAATCGATCCGTCTGGGATGATTCATGCCTGTATTGCCACTTGTAATGAATCTCAAGCCAAAGATTGTCATGATTCATTTCAGAATAATTTGACCGAGAGGCAAAAGGCCTCAGGTTGGATGGCGCGATTGCGGACAGTCGATTCTTGGGATGAAGTGCCGGTGAATTCTTTAAAACTCAATTAATTGGGTGCTATAGAAATTAGGCTGCATATCTGAAGTATCTCCTGGCAGACATAACTACTTTTGTTATTTTCTGCTTACTCCAACCTGCTTTGCTTTGTTGGGATTTTGATCAAATATATTTCATCTGCATAGGCGTAGCCCGCCATAGGCATCGCTTGTCTACTAAACGCTGTATCTATGCCAATGCCTAGAGCGATCGCAGCAAATTTCATGAGAACAGGTTAATAAAGGATAAAATTCGGATTAAAATTATCAAATTATTAGCAACTACTTCCAAAAAAAGTAACATATTATAGAAAAATGATGATTTTTCTTAACTTTTAAGAGGTATCATCTATACCGTAGATTAAATTAAAAAATTTGTATAAGCCGAATCAATTTAGTGAACTATCCCAAAGTTTACGCTTCGGAGCAAGCCTGTCCCATTAATTTAGTTGGCGAAACAGGACAAGCGGTTCAAATTTCAATTCATGCTCCCAGTCAATATATCTGTGCCAACTGCGAACGGATATTACCAGATTGGAAACGGCAGCCATTTTTACGAGTAGTGATTGTATTACAGCAATCGCGTTATCAATTAGTCAACAAGACAGCAGAAGTAGAGTCAGAGAAAGAACGCTTGCGAGAAAAGTTTATGCGATTTGGCTGTGATTTAGCATTTAATCTGCGCGATCGCGGCTATTTAACAGACCTGATCGACCCTCGTACAGGCTATCCTTTACTGTCTCATCCTGGAGCAATTCCCCACGATGACACAGCAGTTGTCAAAGCTTTGCTCAACTATCCAGTGATTAAAAATCAATGCCGTGTGTTAGTTCATCCCGATTGGGGTGCAGCAGTTTATCCTAGTATTTTGATATCAGAAGCTCCCCCAATTGTGATCGAATGGGTTACAAAAGGCGTAGCATCCATGCATGGGTGGAAAGAAAGTCATTAGTCATTAGTCATTAGTCATTTGTCATTGGGCATGGATTATTTCTTCCTGTTCTCCCTCATCTCTTCATATATATTGGAAATGAGGAGACTAAAAAACAAGCATCATAGAATCTGTGTCTCCAGACAACTTGTTCCAGGAAGCTAGGACAGTCGAAGCCTCTAATAGTGTGGCTTGCTATTTTCCTCTGATGAGTGGACGCTACGAAGTTAAGCCGGGGATGATGGCTTTTAGTTCGTGTTTTGGTAACACTCAAGCTGATCAGCAAGTATTTCAAATTGATGATAATTTCGCCCACTACCGTCAAGCTAAACTTTTAGCGCGTTTCTATCCCATCTTTAGCTTGACGATAACGTTGTTCTAACTCTTCAATACTTAGATGTGTCGCTACACTAATTCGTTTCGGCATTACTCATATTTGCACTCACCACTTTTATCGTAAGCGATTATCTGGACATGATATCAGTCTTTTAGATGCGATAAATCACGTCTCTACATGAGCCGTATTGGGATAAAATTGGTGATTTGTGTGTACACCGTAGCCGATGCTTTGGGGAAGAAATGGAATTTCCCCTCTTGGCAAGGGAGATTAAGGGGGGTAAATCCAGTTGATTACCAAGATGTGTGTACACCTTAGCCCCGCAGGTGAGCAGGGGTTGGGGTTCTTTTATGATTGATGGTTAACCCAACGCGGACTTTAATTCAGTTTCAGCTTGTTCCAATGCCTGTGGTAATTTACTCGCATCGCGTCCACCGGCTTGGGCTAAGTTCGGTCTTCCACCGCCGCCGCCACCGCAGATTTTAGCGATCGCACCTACAAATTTACCAGCTTGCAAACCTTTTTTGTTCACTTCTGAACTAAAAGCTGCAACTATACTAACTTTCCCCTCTTCAGGAACAGAACCCAGCACCACCGCACCGTTACCGATTTTTTGCAGTAAGCGTTCGGCTGCGGTTTTCAATGATTCTGGATCAACACCTTCTAATTGGGCGACAATAATTTTAGAATCGCCTACAGTTTGGGCTGTTTGCAGCAAGCTGTCAGATTTTGCGATCGCTAACTGTACCTTTAAGGTTTCCAATTCCTTTTGGCTATTTCTCAGTTCGCTTTGCAGACTTGTGATTCTATCTGGTAATTCTTCGGGTTTAACTTTAAAGCGATCGCTCAAATCTTTAACTACTTTATCCCGCAGGTTGAGATAATCTAGGATTGCTGGCCCTGAAACAGCTTCAATCCGCCGCACCCCAGAAGCTACTCCAGCTTCTGAGATAATCTTGAAGACGCCAATCTCAGCAGTATTACTGACATGAGTTCCACCGCATAGTTCCATTGATACGCTAGAAAAGTCGATTACCCGTACTTCATCTCCGTATTTTTCGCCGAACATAGCAACAGCACCCCTAGCTTTCGCCTCGGCTAAAGGTAATACTTCCACGTTTGCAGTATGTGCTTCGGCAATCCAAGCGTTCACCTGTTCTTCAATTTGTTGGACTTCCTCTGCTGTCAATGCGCGGGGACAGTTGAAGTCAAAGCGCAACCTGTCAAAGGATACCAAGGAACCAGCTTGAGAAATGCTATCATCAACGATCTTTTTCAATGCCGCTTGCAACAGGTGGGTTGCGGTATGGTTAGCTTGGGCGCGACGGCGACAAGCCGGATCAATTTGGGCGGTGACAGGATCACCTACGCGCAGTGTGCCGCGTTCGATGCGTCCGAAGTGAACAAAGAAATCAGATTCTTTCTTGACATCTTCTACCCGAACTACGATTCCATCGCCAGAGATATAACCGCGATCGCCGATTTGTCCCCCAGATTCGGCATAAAATGACGTTTTGTCAAGGATAATTTGTACCTGTGTTCCTGCTTCTACTTCCTCTTGGGAAACACCTTCAACCAAAATCGCTTCGACTTTTGCCGTCGCCGCCGATTGGGTGTAGCCTAAAAACTCGGTGACTTGGATGTGTTCTGCTAATTTGTCGAGGGAACCTTGTACAGTTAAATCGATGGTTTCATGTGCTGCTTTTGCACGTTCCACCTGCTTTTGCATTTCGGCATTGAATCCCGCTTCATCGACTGTCAGATGATTTTCTTCGGCAACTTCTTGAGTAAGTTCCAGGGGAAATCCGTAGGTGTCGTAGAGGGTAAATGCACTTTCACCGCTAATTTGAGTTTCCCCTCGCTGTTTCACCTCTTGGATAATTTCTTCTAAGAGTTTTTCGCCTCTATCCAGAGTTCTGAGAAAATTCGATTCCTCCCGTTGCAACTCGGCTTTAATTGCCCCTTCCCGTTGGCGCACATTGGGGTAAGCTGATTCCGAAAGAGCGATCGCAGTTTCGGCAACTTGGGTAGTAAATTCACCAGAAATCCCAATTAATCGCCCATGACGCACCACGCGCCGAATTAACCGCCGCAGCACATAACCCCGCCCCACGTTGGAAGCGCGAATTTCATCGGCGATCATGTGGACAACAGAACGAACGTGATCACCAATAACTTTTAGAGAGACTTTGGTTTTCTCATCGCTTTTGTAGTAATCAATGCCAGCAATTTGGGCGGCTGTTTGAATAATTGGAAAAATCAGGTCAGTTTCGTAGTTATTGGGCACTTTTTGGAGAATTTGCGCCATTCTCTCCAAACCCATGCCGGTGTCGATGTTCTTGTTTTGTAGTGGCGTTAAATTCCCGGAAGCATCCCGGTTATATTGCATGAAGACGAGGTTGTAAAACTCGATGAACCGGGAATCATCTTCTAAATCGATATTTTCGTCACCGCGTTCTGGGTGGAAGTCGTAATAAATTTCTGAACAAGGGCCACAAGGGCCAGTGGGGCCAGATACCCAAAAGTTATCATCTTCGCCCAAGCGTTTAATTCTCGCTACCGGCACACCGATTTGATCGCGCCAAATTCCAAAGGCTTCATCATCATCTTCAAAAACGCTGACGACGAGATTTTGGGGGGAGAAGCCAAAGACTTGTGTAGAGATTTCCCAACCCCAAGCGATCGCTTGTTCTTTAAAATAATCACCAAAGCTGAAATTACCCAACATCTCAAAAAACGTGTGATGCCGTTTGGTGCGTCCGACATTTTCGATGTCGTTGGTGCGGATACACTTTTGCGAAGTCGTAGCCCGCTTAAATTCTGGTGTGCGCTGCCCCAAGAATATTGGCTTAAATGGTAGCATCCCCGCGATCGTCAGCAGCACGGTTGGATCTTCTGGCACGAGGGAGGCACTTGGGAGAATTTGGTGTTCCCGTTGAGCAAAGAAGTCGAGGAATATGTTGCGAATTTCGTTACCGCTTAGGTACTGGGGATTTGAAGACATAGGTGTTTTTAACTTTGGACTTTAGGCTTGGGCGTAGCGGCACTAGGTAAGTGTATTTTCATAAATAGCTTTATATATTCTTGCATTTTGTTTCATATTACTGCCAGCTAATTGTGCAAGTCTGTGAGCTATATCCACTGATTAGGACGCTTTTAGACCATTATCTGGCTCTGGCAGGATGTGTACTCACATTTTGGTTGTTAAAATTAATCCTTAAGAAATAGTTTAAAATTCCCATACTAAGGTAGCAAATGGCACTAAAACTGAAAGTATCAAATATTGCTTGTGAAGGATGTGCAGAAACAATTACTGAATCTATCCACGTTATGGAACCTGATGCCAGAGTGGATGTCGATGTTAATGCTAAAACTGTCACGGTGGAATCCGCAGCTTCTGAGGAGTCAATCAAACAGGTAATTGTTGCTGCTGGTTACTCTGTTGAAGGTTATTGAAGCAATTCTAGCTTTCACAGAAGTTTAGATTTTATTATCTCAGGCGACGCTAACAACAAATTATTTATATTTTTCCGCCTCTAGCAAAGGCGGAATTGCATTACAGCAGATTGCGCTCTAATCGAATATACGTAGAGACGTAGCACTGCTACGTCTCTACAAGGTTTTGGGTTTTATATATGTA
>NZ_JAYGHD010000431.1:0-8911 GCF_034932245.1 Nostoc sp. UHCC 0251 | reverse complement strand
CCAGCCCTTTCAACGCGAACAAATGAACTACTCAATCAAAGGCTGAAACCCGCTCCCAGACTAACGCCAAAAATGATGCTTCTCGGCTATCGATGAAATTTTAGGCGATCGCATATCCAAAACGGTCAATTTATTGCCTCTAGAATTGAGCATTTTTGGGAGAATATCCCGTAAGTCTGATTGTGTAAGGGTTAATTGGGTGTGTATTTTGGGAGAAAATATAGTACAAATGAACGCGTTGAAAGGTCTGGCGCTAAACACCAATGATTGATGTGTGTTTAACCTGTTACATCTGTGGTTCTAATACAAAAAATATGTCAATTATCATTGCTGAAAAGCTAAGTAAATCTTACCCAGTAGCGGTTAAAAGTCCGGGTATTAAAGGCACAATCACCCACTTCTTTCGCCGTACCTACCGCACAGTTCAGGCAGTTCAGGATGTTTCCTTTGAAATTGCCCCTGGTGAAGTAGTAGGGTTTTTGGGTCCAAATGGGGCTGGTAAAACCACCACACTCAAAATGCTCACGGGGCTGATTCATCCCTCTAGCGGTAAAGTTCAAGTAGCTGGACAAATTCCGTTTCATCGGAAAGAAGCATTTTTGCAAAAAATTACCTTGGTAATGGGGCAAAAGCAGCAACTAATTTGGGACTTGCCAGCGCTGGATTCTTTGAGAATTAATGCTGCTGTATACAACATCTCTGATAAAGAGTTCCAACGGCGGGTGGGAGAACTAACAGAGATGCTTTCTCTGGAAGGCAAACTTACCCAACCAGTGCGGAAACTATCTTTGGGTGAGCGGATGAAGGCGGAATTGCTAGCAGCACTTTTGCACCGTCCTCACGTATTATTCCTAGATGAACCGACTCTGGGACTAGATGTGAATGCTCAGATGGCAGTGCGCGATTTTTTGCGCGACTACAATCAGCGTTATCAGGCTACAGTGTTGTTAACAAGTCATTACATGGCTGATATTACAGCTTTGTGTCAACGAGTGCTGTTGATTCATCAGGGAAGGCTAATGTATGACGGTAACTTGGATGGACTGCTAGAACGTTTTGCTCCTCATCGGGAAGTTCATATAGAGTTAGCCCAACCTCTACCGAGAGAAAAACTTATGGCCTATGGTGATGTCCAACTCTTGGAAGGGCGATCGGTACATTTTCTGGTGCCAAGAGAGGCGCTCACCCGCACTGTTTCCCAGATTTTGGCGGATTTAGAGGTAATTGATTTAACAGTTACCGAACCGCCTGTAGAAGAAGTGATTGGACGAGTTTTTCAGGCGGGTGTCGTGTAGTTAGTACTGAGACGAATAGACTTGTCAAGGGGAGAATGCACCGTAGATGAAAAAATTTATTAGAAAATCTCTCACTTTGCTGTCAGTATATTACGCCTATATGGTTGAGTATCGGGCAGAACTAATCTTATGGGTTTTGGCAGGGTCTTTGCCGATTATCCTCATGGGTATCTGGATACAGGCAGCACAAGGCGGGCAGTTTGGACTATCACCTGTGGATTTTGCTCGTTACTTCATCACAGTTTTCGGCGTTAGACAATTAACGGTTGCTTGGGTAATTTGGGACTTTGAAAGAGAGGTAGTGGAAGGTAGGCTTTCGCCCAAGTTGCTACAACCACTCGACCCAGTATGGCATCACGTTGCATCCCATATTTCTGAAAGATTTGCTCGGCTAACGTTTACTTTTTTATTAGTGGGATTATTTTTTATTCTTTATCCCCAAGCTTTTTGGGTACCAAGTTTGAGTAGGTTTTTGCTGTTTATATTGGCGGCGGTGTTAGCTTTTGCTTTGCGGTTTACGATTCAGTACACCTTTGCCATGTTCGCCTTTTGGACAGAACGGGCTACTGCTTTAGAAAATTTTTGGTTGTTGTTTTATCTATTTTTATCTGGTTTGATAGCACCTTTAGAGGTCTTTCCAGAACCTGTGCAGAAAATAGTTATGTTTACGCCTTTTCCCTATTTGATTGATTTCCCTGCGAGTCTTTTGGTAGGGCTACCCGTGGATATAGTCCAGGGATTTGGATCAATGGTAGGTTGGATATTAGTCTTTTTGGGCGCGAATCGTTTGCTGTGGCGTGCAGGTTTAAAACGGTACTCTGGGATGGGAGCTTAGATAATTTAACATTCAACAAAAAAAATACTGTCCAATGATTTGGCTAAGTACAGCTTTGCGTCAAACCGTGCAGAATTGAAAGTAATGAAACGCAGAGGGCCGCAAAGGTTGGATATGTAGCAATTATTTCGCTACGAATTTATAAAATCATCTACTAAGTTGAGGAAGTTTGAATACTACTGATAAGTCCACGCAATTCGTCTAAAGTATTTAGCTTTTTAAAGCTTCGCTTAATTAACTCTAGTTGCTCTAAATCATAAATTTGAGAGATTTCTGGCATTAATTCTAATCCCTCACTGCCAAATTTTATCTCCAAAAGCAGTTCAATGGTCAATAGCCTCTCCTCTTGTATCGCTTTTTCCCGTGCCTCGTGGAAACTTTTCTGATATGCCTTTTGGAAAATTTCCTGATAAAAGAAAGATTTCTCGAACACTGACATATTTCACCTCATGATTTGCCAAACTCAAAGAAGTTCCATCAGTTCATAAATTGTCGTAATTCATCTAGAATATTCACGCTCTTAATTCCCTGCTGAATTGCTTTTAATCTATCTAAATCTGAAATTTGAGAGATTTCTGGCATCAGTTGCAATCCCTCAGCACCAAATTTTATCTCCAAAGCGAGTTCAATACCTGAGAGTATCCCTTCTCGCTGTCCTTCTTGCCGTCCTTCTTGTCGTCCTTCTTGTCGTCCTTCTTGCCGTCCTTCTTGCCGTCCTCGTTCTTCCCCACGTTGTTCGCCCTCTCTCAAAATTTGCTGATACCAGGGAGATTCGCGTAACACTGCCATATCCCACCTCATGATTTGCTGAACTAAAGCGCTGTCTAATACGAAGGTAGCAAAAAAAGCCATAACAATTTCTAGCTGGCTCAATTGCTCATCGGCGCGGAGAATTTGCAATGCCCGTTGCACAGTGGATTCTTCTGCACCTCCTTTGAGAATTGGGACAAAGGGAAGCAAGGAGGGAACAGGTTGAGTAAAAGCGATTTCTACATCGACTTCCCAAAGGTTGATAACACGGTAGTCTTGATGCGCCTGTAAACCTGCAAATTGCGATTCATAACTGGTGGGAATTTCAACATCGCTTTCTTTGAGGATGTTAACTAGTACCGGATAGGTGGGCAGATTGTACTTTTCTTCAGCTAGTGCTGCGTATGCCCGCATCCGTTTGGGCATTTCAGCTTTGTAGCGTAATTGTAACTCGTTGAGTACGATAAATTCGCCATATTGAGGACTGGTGGCGCGGACTAAGACATCACTTTCACGGCTAATCCACTGGAATTCGGAGTTGATAATTTCACCGCATACAATATCGGGAATTTGTGTTACCCATTTTACCCAATTTTCGGGTGCGAGGCTGATTAATCGCTTGGTGCTAATATCTGCTGCTTTAGCCATAGGGGATGTAGATGACCATAGTTGTAGTTTATGGCTAAAGTGGCGATATCTACGATGGACTATGCCTATGCACTGATGTACTTTAATAGAGATTTTATAAATTACTCGGTATCGTTTTAAACTTTTCTGCCGTCCCCAAAGAATAATCTTCTAACTTAAAATCAGCAAAAGGCTTCTTTTCTAACCTATCCCTTAATGCTTCATCGAGAATTACACCTGCTGATTGTTTTTTAGCTCCAATGATTATAATACTTCTCTGATATTTAGTTAAATCCTGATTTTTCTGACAATCACTCCGTTGAAATTGTCCCAAATTTAATATACGATAACCTTTGACGCTTGGTGTATTAATAAATAATTTTTTTACTAAAAATTGTACTTGTTTGGAACGTTCTAAAGCCATTCGCTGTTGAGCTTCTATATTCCCTTTACAAGAAACTGTACCTACAGAAATAATCTCACTAGGGGCTTCCATTATATTCTGTATACCTTCTTGTTCTAAGTTCAACTTTAAAAGGTCAAGACTAATAATTTCATCATTATATTTAATTTGAAAATTGCTACCTAAAAGCCATTTGTATTCTAATGATAATACAGCTACATTAAATTCCGCTACCCTGCCCTGACTGTCTCTACCTTCTTTATAAGGAAAATAATCAATTTTACCTTTTTTTTCTGGAGATTGTCCGTAATTTGACCTCAGAGAAAATTGTGGTGTTCGCGTTGCTAAAGCCACTATACTAAGTAATCCTAATATCACTAGCAGCGCTGCAAAAAATGCCAGTAATGGTATTTCTTCTGGCTGTTTCTGTGGAGGGAGTGAAGTTTTAGTAATTAGTGGTGGTAATTGCTCAATATTATAATCCCCTACTAAATTAATAATTTCAGGAGTAGTTTCTGTTAGTTGGTTTTCAATTTCTTCTAATCGCTGTAAAATTTTCTGAGTATTAGCGGGACGCTTTTCTATATCCGGTGCTGTTAGCCAATCAATTAAATTTAATAGTAAGGGTGAGATATGGGTTGCATGATTTTGCCAGTGCAACAAATTTTGCTGGACATCATACACATCTAAAGGATGGTATCCCGTGAGTAAAAATACAAATGTGCGTCCCAAGGCAAAGAAATCTGATTGCGGTACTGCTTGAGCGTTCATTTGTTCTGGAGCGCTGTAGCCAGATGACATTAGTGCCGTCATCCCGTCGCCGTTGCTGATTTGGTCTGGTTTGGTTGTGTCAATTTCAGTGGCGGTGCCAAAATCAATCAGTACCAAATCCCCCCAACCTTTCCCAAGGGGGGAGCGAATCATGATATTAGATGGCTTAATATCTCGATGTAGGTACTGTTTACCATGCACTAAATCCAAAATTTCTACCAATTGTTTTAACCAGGCTACAGCTTGTTCCTGCGAAATAGGGTAATTCTGTTGCTGCTTTAGCCACTGTTCTAAGTTGTATCCATCAATTTTTTCCATTGCAATGCAATGCAACACTAAACCATTTCGGGTTTGGTATTGGAAGTAACTATCTTCGTTAGGAATGCCGGGATGCTTGAGTTGTCCTAATAGGGTTACTTCTTGCTGAAATAGTTCTACTGCTTTGGCATCGCTTGATAAATCCTTTTGGAGTACCTTGAGAATTTTAGGGGTATCTTGTTCGTATGCTTCATAAACTTTACTAAACCCTGTTTTGTCACTCAACAGGCACATCACCCGATAACGCCCTAGCAACTCCAAATGGGAACCACAACTTTGACAAAAGCGGTTTTGATGATTATTCGGATGATTTGGTTTAGGGCAAACGGGATTGATACAAAGGCTCATGACTAGCTTATCCGTACATTAACAGTTATCAGTTATTAGTTGTCAGCGTTCACTGGTTGGTTACTGATAACAAATAACTGATTTAAGAGGAGCGCAGATGCATAGCTAGCTACTTGTCGCTAGACATCGCTCCTATTAATTCTTCTGTTGCCGTATGATAATCCCGTCCAATAATTATGAGATTTTCTATCTGTGTTCTGCCAAGAAAGCTGCTACAGTTTGGTTAAATGCCTCTGGTTGTGTCAAAAACGGCCAATGATTGCCGGGAACTTGGCAGATGCGTAAGTTTTTAAGATAAGTTTTGTAGGGTTTAATTTGCCAATCTTGGCGATTCAATCCTTGTTCTGGCTGGACGAAGATGGCAGGGATGTCAAGGGGAATTGTAAAACCAGGCACTTGCATTACTGCCTCAAAAATGCCGTCGCGGGCGGCTATGGTAAATTTGCTGCCCCAACTACCATCGGGTTTTTGTTCTATTCCTGCTTGGAAAACTTGCTGCTGTAAGGAACTCCATCCTTGATATTGCTTTAATTGCCGTGCTTCTTGTTCAGCTTCTTCATAAGTGGCAAAGGGGCCCATACTTTTGAGAAAAGGCAAGAAGCGATACAACATGGGAAAAGTTACCCTGAGAAGACTGGGCATTTTCCAGATGAAAATTGGATCGACCAGAATTATACTCCGCAAACGCTTTGGGTTTTGCCTTGCCCAGATAGCGGCTAGTTTACCTGTCCACGAATGACTTACAATCTGGGCAGAAGTCCATCCCAGATGATCCATGAGTGCTTCGAGGTCTGCGATCGCACTTTCAAAAGTATAATCTCTCTCAGGCTTACTACTTTGGCCATGTCCGCGCATATCTGGTGCAACTATGTGGTATTCTGCCGCTAAGTAATCTCCTAAACTAGACCACACTAAAGCATGGTCGCCTAAACCATGTAACAGCAGTAAAGGTTTTTGCCCTTGGTTCCACTCTAAGTAAGAAAGTTGGATATCAGGCTTTGATAAAGTTTGACGTACAGGCATCATTGCACATCCACCAATGAAGAGATTGTTTCGCGTTTATATAGTACTGCGAAAGAAGATGGACGCGGCCAGATGAGACTTGACAGCTATAACCAAATCTTGGAACTTCTTCCCAATCTCAACTTTTCTCATAGGTCAAATTACTTGAGTGCGATCGCGTATTTGGAGTTAGAGTAATTAAATCATCAATATTGCGTTTCATTGTGTCGCAAATCGCATCTAGAGGTAAGTCGTTAGGGTCATAACCAAAGGGGTTTTCTATCTCCAAGCCGATGGCTTCAATACCAAATAGTGTAAAACCGACCAAAGCAGAAATTAAACCTGTCCACCAACCTAGAGTCTCCACTATTTGAAAAGGTAGTAAAAAACAATATAGCAGCAACAACTGCTTGAGATGAATGGCATAAGCTAATGGTATAGGTGTTTTTAAAATTCGTTCGCAAGCACCTAAATTATCCACAAGACTATTCAATAATTCTTGCATAGATGTTAGCTGGTAGCTATTGAGGCAATTACGATTATACTGCTCTTGTAAATAATCTCCTATCCAAAAGGCAACCTCTATAGGGAGATTATTCATAATTTTCAGTTTTACATACTTACTAGATGGCATTAAATCTTCTAACTCGCTATTGACTGCTTCTCCCCGTAAATGTAATTTAGTTGTCACAGCGAAAGCTACCAATAAATTTAATGCTGTAATTTTATTGTCTTTATCTTCTGGTGATATCTCGTCAATTGATACCCAAATTTGCCGTGCCAGATTTCGGATGTTATTTACTAGAGAACCCCAACATTTTCTCCCTTCCCAAAATCTCTCATAAGCAGTATTGGTACGAAATACAAGTAACAAGCCTAAAACAATACTAGGAATAACACTTCCTAAAATAGGTTGGGATACAGGCAAATCAAAATGATAAAGTATAGAAATCAGAAATCCGAAAGCTCCGCACCATAAAATATGTTTATAAATTGCTCTTACCACCGAACCTTTAAGTTGGAATGTTGTGCGTAGCCATGTGAGTTTTTTGGTTGTCATGCAGTCACCCTAAGAAAATATTTAGTGAAGCGATCGTTTAAATATCGATACTTTAAAAATAATAACTATAGAAATAGCACAATTGGCAAACAGGATACTGTAATAAGCAGCGTTGGGAAGAGAACAGGATATGCTGGCCGACAGACTGTATCTTACCTTCTGTTACAATCTGCTGAGGTAGCTTGAGGAGGATGCTCCTAAGCGTATTGCCTTCTGTTAGGGACTTCCAATTAAAAAATATCCCGTCGTAGGGGCGCAAGGCCTTGCGCCCCTACAAATCTAGAAATAAGTTGGGATAATTTATTTTTTGGAAGTCCCTAACTAAATAAGTTATGTCTTTTTTTAGTCGTTAGTCTCAAAACGTTGAATTTCAATTAAATAACCACTGGGATCACGTAAAAAACAGTGGTAAATGTTGTACTTTTCATTTAGTGTCGGTGGCTTTTCAAATTCGATGCCACGTTCTTTGAGATATTCAAACCACTCATCCACCTGCTGCGTTATCAAGGTAAAAATGACACCTAATTGCTTGTCGCCTGGAGGAGTTGATGTTTCGCTTGCTTGGCACAAACCTAAGTATCCAGAACCGCTAACAGTAAAAATTCTACAGGTTCCTTGGTCAAGCCACAACTCAAAACCCAGCTTTTGTTCGTAGAATTCTGTAGATGCATTGAGATTATGGGTGTAAAAGAAGGTAATTTGCTGGTCGATTTGCGGATGAACAGACATAAAATACATTTGAGTATATACCCTAACGACATTGGGCGATCGCATAGGTAAAAATTGATTGATGTTAGAAACCTGTTACTACTCCAGATGCCTTAAGTGCATCTGGAGTTTCTTTTTGGAAAAAGCGATGTCTACGATGCTCACTGAGCCAAGTCGTACCCCTCCGGGGAAGCAAGCTACGCGGAGCGTCTCGTAGAGAAGTGCGGGCTGCACCTACACAATTTTTCAAATCATCCGGATATGCCAAAACATTGCTGAATAAGGATGCATACTGAATTATCTATATCTAAACATGGGGCATCACTTATTGATGTACCCCTTCTGCCACACAACTCTCGCCAAACAGCCTCAGTACATCTGGGGCTGTTTTGTGTTACTTCCAACAGAGAGGTTGTGTAAGCCAGAAGCACAGCATTTGATCCTCATCCTCAGCATCCCAACTGTATTTGGGTGTATACCCTGATGACGTAGGATACTCTCACGAGGAAAATTTGGTATAGGTAAATGCGTATCTTTCCTGACTCCAGATTTGTCACAAACATTTCTGGAGTTTTTTCATTATTGGAGTTTAAAATTACCCATCTAAGTGCAAAAGTTCCTTTTACAAGAGGTCTAATGTGCAGACACTAATCACATGATCTAGTTGTGCAAACCAGATAGTTGCAAATTTGAAGACTAATTACCGCTTCTTTTGTGAAAGGGGTTGTCTTCTTCTCATTAGACATCTCCAAAAATTAAATATGCCTTATCCAGAAACCTTGTAGAGACGTAGC
>NZ_JAYGHD010000430.1:0-9075 GCF_034932245.1 Nostoc sp. UHCC 0251 | reverse complement strand
CCCCCCCTCTCCCCCCCGCCCCCCTCCCCCCCCCCCCTCCCCTGCCTCCCCTGCCTCCCCTGCCTCCCCTGCCTCCCCTACCTCCCCTGCCCCCCCTGCTCCCATCAATCAACCTCTCTTTGCAAACTACGGCGCACTTCTGGGATGAGTTTTTGATGGCTATTTTGAGATAAAACCAAGAACGTAGAACTAATAGAAATGACTAACATGATTAATGCAGCCACCGATGCTTGACTGTAAGAAACATTTTCTGTTGCCTTCCAAATTTGAGTAGCTAGGGTATTAAAGCCAATGGGAGCTAACAACAAGGTTACAGGTAATTCTTTAATTGCTTTGAGAAATACTAATGCTGCTCCTCCTAAAATCCCAGGTGTTACCAGTGGTAAGGTAATTTCTCGGAAAGTTTGCCCTGGTTTTCTGCCTAAACTCCGGGCTGATTCTTCTAATTGGGGATTGACTTGCAGTAGTGAACTCCGCACAGTTCCCACAGACTGGGAAAGGAATAACACTAAGTAAGCAAAGACGAGCATCGGCAAGGTTTGATATAACCAAGGCAAGTAATTTGCTCCCCAAAATACCAGTGAAAAGGCAACTACAATCCCAGGTAAGCCAAAACCAATGTAAGTAGAGCGTTCAATAGCTGTTGCGATGCGGCTAGGAAAGCGTACAGCTAAGATGGCGATGGGAATAGCGCAGCCAGTAGCGGCGATCGCTGCCAATCCAGCAGCTATGATTGAGTTCCAAGCTAGTTGTGTAAATTGTGACCAAGCAAAAATTTGCTCTGCATCTGGACTAGTTAAACCTTGTACGAACCAGAACAAGGTAACAGCAACAGGTAATAATAAACCCAAGCTAGTGATACCTAAGCAAAACAAAATTGCTGGGATTTTCCACACACCCAGAGTTGTTAACACTGGTGGAGAGTAAGATTTATTACTGCGACTATAGTATACAGCCCGCGATCGCGTTTTATATTCCAGCCACAACAACAGCAACACCAAACCCACTAGCATTAAAGCCAATGTCGCCGCCTGATGGCGATCAAATGTATATCGGTATTGCAAAAAAATTGCTCGTGTAAAGGTATCAAACCGCATGACAGAAGTTGTACCAAAATCCTGCAAGGCATTGAGAGCTACTAATAATCCTCCCGCGACGATGGCGGGACGTAATGCAGGTATTGTCATCAGCCAAAAAGTTTCCCTTTGATTCCAGCCTAAACTTCTGGCCGCTTCTTCCATTGAGGGATCGATGCCTTGCAAGCCAGCATGGACACTCAGCAGTAAGTAAGGATAGGAGAACAGAGTTAGTCCTAAAATTGCCCCAGTCCAGCCATAGATTTCTGGTAAAGTTTCCACCCCTAGAGGTTCTAGCCAGAGTTGTAACCAGCTACCTTTGGGGCCAAAAGCTGCAATTAAGGCAAAACTGCCTACATAGTCTGGTATGGCTAAGGGTAGTGTTGTTACCATTAACCAAAATCGCCGCCAAGGTAAATCTGTTCGCAGCGTGAGAAATGCTAAAGGTAGTGCGATCGCTGTTGCTAATATAGTGCTTGCTACAGCTACCCCCACACTATTAAACAAAATTTCCAGTATGCGCGGACGCAATATTAAATCTAATAACTCTTTCCCACCCACAGCAGACATCCGCATGACTAAATAAGTCAACGGCAATGCGATCGCCACAGCTATTAATCCAGCTGTAATTACCAATAATAATGGTGGATGGGATTTAGTCATTGGTCATTGGTCATTTGTCATTTGTCATTTGTCATTGGGCATAAAGAAAAGACAAGGAAGAGACTTGTCCCCTTGTCTCCTTGTCCCCTTACCTCATGCCTATTTACAACAAATCAGCTTGTTGAATTAGTGAGATTGTTCCTTTGAGATCCGATAATTTACTTAAATCAAGATTGGGCGGTTGCAATTGCTTGAGGGGTAATTGCTTTTGCGCTACCGCGATACCTGTAACTAATGGATATTCGTAAAAATTCTCAGTGATGAACTTTTGGGTTTGTGGCTTGAGCATATAAGCCACAAACTTTTCTGCATCACTCTTTTGATCAGTAGTCTTCAGGACTGCTAAACCTGCGACGTTAATTAAAGCTCCTGCATCACCTTTTGTATGGTGGATAGCGACTGGAAAATTAGGATTGGTTTTGGTAAACCGATACAGATAATAGTTATTGACTAATCCCAGAGCGATTTCTCCCCTTCCTAAAGCTTCTACGATCGCACTATTTTTAGGGTAGGCTTTTGCACCATTGGCTTTCATGGCTTTTAACCACTCTAGGGTTTTTTGGTCGCCTTCCATCAGTCGCATTGCAGTGACAAAGGAAAGAAAAGAGCCGTTTGTAGGGGCCCAGCCAACTTTACCGCGCCATTTGGAATCGCTCAGTTGCAATACACTTTTGGGCAGTTCACTGGTTTGGACAAGCTCAGTATTATAATCAATCACCCGCGCTCTTCCTGAAATGCCAACCCATTGTCCTGAAGAAGAACGAAATTGCGGATCAACTTTGTTGAGTAATTGGTTAGGGAGAGGTAAAGTCCGTGCTTCTCTGGTTATAGCTCCTAATGAACCGGCATCCTGAGCATAAAATATATCAGCACGGCTATTTTTGCCTTCTTCTATGAGAGCGATCGCTAGTTCTGTAGAATCACCATAGCGGACTTCAATATTTAGCCCCAAATCTTTCTTCGCTTTCTCAATCAGGGGACGCATGATTTCTTCATCCCGTCCTGAATAAATTGTTAGTGTTTTTGGGGTATCTGCTACTGCAATTCCAACTCCCCAACCCAAAAACACAGCAGTAATTGCACCAAAGATTTGCCGCACTTGATGTGAAACCATTAACTAACCTCGGATTCCAGATTCAGGATTACAGGTCAATTCATCTGACCAAATTTTGTCAATATTAATCACCTATAAAAGATTAACCGTTGATTTTGGTAAGGATAGGTTACGTCAAAGCACTGTGCAAGTTAAATGTAGAACATCAAAAGGTTAAGAAAACTTGCTCATGCCTGTTACTCAGCCCTATTGATCGTTGATGGGCAAGAAACTAGGTCTTTAAACCTCTCCCTGCCTTGAACTAAAGTTCAAAGCTGTCCCTCTCCGGCTCGGAGAGGGACGATTTTGCGTAGTAAAATCAGGGAGAGGTCTTTTTGATTGAGCTTAAGCAAAAACTTTGGGTTAGAAAGTAAAAGTAGTACGCACTACTCCCAGATAGATATTAGAGTTGTTGCTGTTACCTTCAGGATTAAAGATGGTGATTAATCCTGGGGTAATAGCAATATTGTCATTGAGCTTATATCTATAAAAAGCCTCTAAATGATAGGAGATATCATCGTCTTGACGGCGATTATTATCACTGACGAATTGATTGTCAGCGACGTAAGGCGGTACACCAAAGACAATACCACCAAAATTTCCTTTCCTACCAAAATCAGGAAAGCCTAGCTGAACGGCCCAGTTCCAAATATCTGCATTACTCCTAGCAACGGCTGTATTTTCAGCTTGGGCATTGGCGTAACTGCCCCAAGCAGTGATGGTAAACTTAGGACTAAGTTTGTAATTTGCAGTCACACTATAGTTATTTACCGAAGTTCGCGCCCCGTTGAATGGGTTGTTAGCAAAACCAGTGCCAGTGCTACCAGTGACTCCGCTACCATCAGTGTAATAGGCGTTGACATAAGTAAAAGCCAAACTTAATTCTGAGGTTGGTTGGAAAGTCAGTTGCCCTAATGCAGAGTAACTACCATTAAACATGCCTCTACCGTTAGCGGGGTCATTACCAACACCCGATGGCACAACGTAACCAGCAGTTAAGGTGAGAGCATCATTGAACTTTTGATTAATAATGATACCCGGCCCTTCTGCTGCTCGATAAATTGGGTTATAACGCCCAAAACGAGATAGCGCACCGGAACCACTAGAATCAAAGTTGCGACTGAGAGCAGGTACTTCATCAATGTATTCCAACCCTTCAGTTGCGATGTTGAAGGTTGTGGAGTTGCCTACAGGGAAACGGTAAAACAGAGCTGATACGCTGACATTGTTGGATTCATTGCCATCAAATCCTAAACGAGTTTGGTTAGTACCAGTTACGGCTGTATTGAATGAAGTGATATTTCTCGCTTGTAACCTAACTCTGAGGCGGTCTTTACCAGTGAAGCTACTATCAAAGTTTAACCGGACGCGATCGGCAAAAATCACATTTTCATCGAGTTCTGGTCTGGTATCACCACGATTTTGAGCATCGGTGTTGATTGCTCTATCGGAGCCAAATGCACCAGCCAGTGCAAAAACTGCTTCTCCCCGCAGTTGAGTAGTTATGGAGAATTGTTGCGACTCTAAAGTGGCGCTACGAGCTTCTAGAGCATCTACTCGACCTCGCACAGTTTGCAACTCAGCAGTATACTCTTCTTGTAGCTTTTGCAGCGTTGCGATGTCTTCTTTGTTCACCAGATCAGCCGTACTAGTAGCTATAAGTTGATTTATCTGATCTAAACAAGCATTCAAACCAGCAGCAAACTCATAGCGAGTCAAAGCACGATTACCCCGATAAGTTTGGTTAGGATAACCTGCAATGCAGCCGTATCGCTCAACCAGGGATTGCAAAGCTTGAAAAGCCCAGTCTGTAGGTTTGACATCAGAAAGTTGTGAAACTGAAGTTACTTGTCCGAGATTCTCAGCACTGCTAAAACCGGACGGTTGATTAGTTGTAGGTGCTTGGTTTAAAGGTACTTCAGAACCCATCGCTGGTAGCGCAATCATAAATAAGCCCAAAATCGTTGGACTAAATAACAAAGAATTCAACCAAAACTTCTGCACGAATGTACCCTCACACCTGGTAGAAATTAGTAAAAAATCAATTTTATAACATTAGAATTTCTGCTAATTGGCAAACCACAAATATTATCAAGATTCATTTAATTAAGCTGTGAATTTAGCCTTTATTTCAGAGATAGTAATGTTATACAGGTAAAATCAATCTTCTATAAGAAAAATTGACCAAATCGACTTTAACAATATCAAAGCATAACTGTGTATCACAATCTAGAGATTGTTTTGAAATAAAAACAATTGTCTTTTGTTTACCTATTCTTAACTAAATAGATATTGATATATTAAAGATTATCTGTATTGTTAACTTAATCAATGGCCAGGGTAAGATCATCTAATTTGGTATAAATTGTACTTGACAGATTAGATCAAAGAATGGTGGTTCAAAAGACATAATGTATTGCTATGTAAATCTCAAAAAATACTAAAATGTCTCAGGGGTTTGAAATGGAATCTGGCGATGCCAAAAATACTTCTGGTAATCAGCGAAAGCAAATAGAAGTGCCAGAAATCGGAGATATTGAGCAGAGCTTAGTCCAGCAGGGTAAGCTCATCTAATTTGGTATAAAAATTACTTGACAAATAAACAAAAACAAGCATAAACAACTGGATAAAAAATGTACTTGACATAGCAGGAATAGAAGTGAGATGACGGGAATATGCTCACCCTTAAAACTCCAGGAATGAAGCTTTATGTCTGTTCGAGGAGCGTCTCTAAGAGTTGGATTTAAAACAGTTGCGGCTATAGCCAAGAAAAGTAATCCTCATCAGCCAAAGCCTAAAGAAGTAGCATCCATTGAAGCTATATAACAGAGTTTATTGGAGAATTTTGGACAGATCAAAGACCCAAGAGTAGAGCGAACAAAGAAACATCACCTCACAGATATTTTGCTGATTGCGATTCTAGCTGTGATAGCTGGAGCGCAAGGATGGGAAGACATAGAGAATTACGGTATCAGTAAGCAAAAATGGTTAGAAGAGTTTTTAGTATTACCAAACGGAATACCCGACGCTCAAAGACTCGCTACCGCTTCGCTATCGGATGACACCTTCCGACGGGTATTTGAGTTTATTAACCCAGAAGAATTGAATCGTTGTTTCTTGAGATGGATAGAAACCCTGGTGACAAAGATGGGAGCGGAGATAATTCCCATAGACGGAAAAACTATTAGGGGTTCTTACGACCGAAATCAACATAAATCAGCGTTGCACCTGATTAGTGCCTGGGCAAGTGAACAAAATTTGGTATTAGCACAGATGAAAGTGGAAGATAAATCGAATGAGATTACAGCTATTCCCGGATTATTAAAGTTACTAGATATTACAGGCTCTATCATCACGATTGATGCAATGGGGACTCAAACCGAGATTGCCAAGAAGATTATCGACAAAAAAGCAGATTACGTTCTGGCACTCAAGGCTAATCACCCCACTCTGTATCATCAAGTAGAACAATGGTTTGAAACAGCATCTGCACAAAATTTTCAAGGTATTGATCTTAGTTAGGACCAACGGATTGAAAAAGGACATCATCGCACACAAATCCGTCAAGTTTGGTCTGTTCCAGTTTCTGCACTTGGTGAACTTTACCAACCCCGAATCTGGGCTGGACTCCAAAGCTTGGTTATGGTTGTTCGGGAGCGTCGTCTTTGGGACAAAACTACTCGTGAGGTTCAATTTTATCTAACTTCTTTACACAGTGATGCTCAACTTTTAGGTCGAGCTATCCGCAAACATTGGGGTATTGAAAATCAGGCTCATTGGACGCTTGATTGTACTTTCCGTGAAGATGCTTGCTGCATTCGCTCTTTCCATAGTCCCCGGAATTTTGCTCTTTTACGACGCATTGCTCTCAATGCCCTCAATCGTGAACAAACTTACAAACGTAGTCTCCGACAAAAAATGAAACGGACTGGTATGGATAACGATTACATGATTCGAGTTCTCAATTCCGGTTTCATTGACTCTACATTAGATTCCTCTCAGCCCTTATGTCAAGCCTAATTGAGATGCTCTTACCCTGGGGAACTGGGCTAGGATTAGCTATTAGTTATCAAATTATTGTTGATAAACACAACGGTAATATCAATTGCTCATCAACCTCTGGACAGGCAACTAAATTTATGATTACTCTGCCCATTTAGCCATTAAAATTCGTAATTTTACAGTGATGGACGAATCAGCTCTAATGGCTGGCTCTATGGCTACTGCGATCGCCTGAAAAATCATGCAACAGTGCCATCAATGCCGGAACCACAGTCGGGGTAAGGATTGTGGAAAACGCTAAACCTCCGGTTAAGGCAATTCCTAGACCTTGATACAGTTCAGATCCCTGTCCTGGAAAGATTGCCAAGGGAATCATGCCCAGGACGCTCGTACCTGCTGACATAAAAATGGGACGGAGGCGATCGCGTGTCGCATTATTGTCAACATTGGATTCCTTCGTGTGAAAATCACTCTTTTAAGACCGCATAGGATTATTCAGCCTGACCACGTAGATACCGTGCAGGTGTTTCACCTAAAACAGAAAGCAGCAGCGTGCTGAATGCGGCTAGATGACAAAAAAATCGTGCTAGGTGCGAATATTCCCACTGGTAGCGAAGTTGTTCCCAGTTTGCCGGAATGGCCTCAGGCGTTGCACTACGAATGACCCTGTTTGCGGGTTCTGTGAAGGCAAAGAAAATTACTGGAAATGCCAGCAGCATAAATGCGATCGCCAGCAGCGTCAGTTGAAAGGCAGGACGACGTTTACGCACGAGGACAGCCAAAGCGATCGCTGCCAGGGGTGCAGCAAATTCAATAAAGGCGCCTATATTGGGTGGCCCAAATGCTACATAGAGGCTGTTTTGAATTGCAATGTATTGTGATGCAGAGTACTGCATTTTTGCCGGAAGTTCTAGCGTATGGCACAGTGCCATTCCTGTGACTAGGGCAGACAGGATAAGGGTGATGAAACGCCAAGTTTTTACAAGCATTGTGAATCCTCCTAAATGAGGCTCTCATTTGCCAGTTAAATAGCATTGCTGAATTCAGCCATAATTAAAGTATGACTATTTATTGTCATTTTGACTATTTATTGTCATTTAATAAGTGTCAAATTTTGTAACTAACAACGCTGATGGCAAAACAGACAGTCAACCGAACCCCCGCAGGGCAGGCGATCGAGAACTTAATCGTTGAGATTGTGGCAACCTTTTTTCTGCTGCGGGCAGAAGGAATGCAAATTGGGGTGGTTTCATCCTCTGGAGAGGGCTACTGGAGTGTTTTGCGACTGCTCAAGGTGAATGGCGCTCAAACTGTGCCGCAGCTAGCCCGATATCGTTATGTTCCCCGCCAAAGTGTCCAAAAACTTGCAAATGAAATGTTAGCAGATGGTGTAATTGAGTTGGTGAATAATCCAGCCCACAAGCGATCAAAACTTTTGCGCCTCACACCGAAGGGAGAAGCCGTTTTTCAAGAATTGAGCGATCGCATTGCCGCTCTTTCTGAAACTCTTGCAAAACAGAGAGATACAGCCCAATTAGAAAATGCGGTGTCTGTCATCAAACACCTGCACGAACAACTCAGAGCGATGTTGGATCAATAGATATGGTCTGTTATATGCTTGTATCTGGTCGCACCATAAAAGCCCGTGCAGATATCGGTTTAAAATGGAATCAGTCAAGCGGCGTGTACGAGGTAATACACGACAGTTATGAAACAGTTCCGAAGTTAGGGCAAGACTTTTTTACCGATTCTCCATCAATCGTAGCGTAGGCGTAGCCCGCGGCAGGCATCGCTGCCGTGAATGCCCTGTTGTACAAATTCATCTATTTATGCAAATCCATGCATAGCAAGCTTTCTGGCTTTTTCTAACCGTCTAACTCACGTTGAATTAATACCTCTGAGCAAGCAAGTTGATGCTCACAAGTCTATTCTGTTTGAAAGTATGCTTAAGTACAATGCAAATAGTGGTATTACGTAAATAAGCCGCTTTGTAAAAAATTTTATTAAGGAAAAGCAAGGGAGAATTGATGCGATCGCAGCCATAGAGAATTTTCTAAAGGCTACCCAAAGCCGATTTAATACCTGGCGTTGCATTTACATCAGACATCTTGCAAAAGTAACTTTTGCAAGATGTTGGGGAAAGGTTAAAGGGTAAGGGGGAATGGCACTAAGAAAAGCCCAAAGGCTTGTGTCGCCTTGTTCCCAGCCTGGAGGCTGGGAATGTATTCAAAAGAGGCTCTG
>NZ_JAYGHD010000429.1:0-9379 GCF_034932245.1 Nostoc sp. UHCC 0251 | reverse complement strand
AAGGGGAAAAGGTTCTGTATTGTCCCCTTCCCCTTTAACCTTTACCCTTTTCCCCTCTCTTGCAAAAAGCACTTTTGCAAGAGGTCTTTCACAGCTAATCACATACCTGCGGTGGTGGGTAGAGCCAACGTGAATTTTGTGCCTTTGCCAACTTCCGACTCGACGCTGATTTGACCAGCATGTTTTTCCACAATAATTTTATGAGCGATCGCAAGTCCTAATCCCGTACCTTTACCGACAGCTTTAGTAGTAAACAAATGGTCAAAAATCTTTTGTTTTACTTCTTCATTCATTCCCTTAGCATTATCAGAAATGATAATTTTTATCCAGCTATTTTCTAGGCAAGTTGTAATTTTAATTTGATTGCAATTTAGCTGGATATCCTCAAAAGTGCGCCTATTATTCGATTCTTCCAAGGCATCAATAGCATTGGCTAAAATATTCATAAATACCTGATTTAATTGACCAGGAAAACATTCAATTTGGGGTAGATTTCCATAGTTTGTGACTACTTCAATTGCAGGACGCTGTTCGTTCGCTTTTAGACGATGTTTCAAAATTAAAATCGTGCTATCTATGCCTTGGTGGATATGAAATGGCACTTTGTAATCTCTATCAGCGCGAGAAAAAGTGCGAAGACTAGTGCTAATATTTTTTAGCCTGTCACACGCCATAGACATAGAATCAATCATCTTGGGCAAGTCTTTTAAGCTATAATCCAAGTCAATTTCTTCGGCATGGTCAAGAATTTCTTCACTTTTGCTAGATAAACTTTCTTGATAAAGCCTGAGATGTTCAAAAATATCAGCAATGGTGGGTTTAGCTTGTTTGAGACTAGCAGCAATAAAGCCGAGAGGATTATTCATTTCGTGAGCTACACCAGCAACTAAATTACCTAGTGCTGACATTTTTTCACTTTGGACTATTTGTAATTGGGCATTTTGTAGATCAGTTAGTGCTTGTTGCAAATCAAATGATTTTTGCTGCAAGGCAAGTTCTGATTGTTTACGCTCGCTAATATCTCGCATCACAACTACTGCACCGAGTTTGTTACCTGAAGAATCAACAATCGCTTGTCCACTTGCTAATAAAATTCTTTTAGAACCATGCTTTGGCGCAATTACCATTTCGGCATTTTCGACTATTTCCCCTTGTAAGGCACGAAACAGAGGAATTTCCGTTTTTGATAGGGGTGTTTGACCATCTGGTTGATAGAGGTCGAAGTGTTCTGTCCATTCTTCTACTGATAACGATTCTACTGGTAAGCCATGAAATTCATGAGTTGCTTTGTTAAATAGAGTCAATTTACCACTAGCATCGCAAACAACAATCCCATCAGTAATATTGTGAATGATGGCATTCAAAAACTCTCGTTCTTTGGCTAGAGATGCTTCGGCCTGTTTGCGATCGCTAATATCAATCACCACCCCATCCCAGAGGATTGCGCCGTCGGCTTGTTGTTCTGGCCGAGCAGCAGATTGAATCCATTTGACGATTCCTGATGGCAGGATAATGCGCCATTGGTGCTCAAATGGTGTCAGATTTTGGGCAGAGTAGGCGATCGCTTGTACAATACCTGGTGCATCGTCAGGATGATTCATGGCGTAAAGGCTATGCGTCCCTGCCATCACCAACTCTGGCTCTAATCCATATAAATCGAAACAGCCAGAGCTAACGTATGGTGTTGAAGTTGAACCGTCGGCCGCCAGACGGAATTGGTACACCATACCAGGAATATTATTTGCCAAATTTTGGAAGCGGGTTTCACTAGCCTGCAATTTTGCTAGAGACTGGGTTAATTGTTGAGCAGAGTTTTGGGAATTTCGATAAAGTTGGGCATTTTCCAGAGAAATTGCAGCTTGAGCACAAAGTAGGTTCAGCAGTTCGACGCGATCGCTTGTAAAGGCTCCGGTTGCTAAATTGTTTTCCAGATACAAAACGCCCAGCAACTTACCCTGATGCAAAATCGGGCAACACAAGATACTTTTAGGCTCCTGTCGTTGAATATACGGATCATTAATTAATTGCGGATGCACTGTGGCATCAATAATCACTTTTGGTTGTAAGCTGCGTTTGACGGTATTAATTAAACCAACTGGGACATCAACAGAGTCTTCAACAGACTGTGGGTTGAGCAACATTGGGTAAAAATCGACTTTAGCAGCCTGTTTCTCTAGACTGCTCTGGGAAAGCTGTGCTAACGCCTGAATTAGCAAACAATCTGACTCCAAAAGCATGAACACACACTTATCGGCTCCCGCATTTTCAATGACGATATGCAGTAATGCTGAGAGCAGTTTTTCGAGTTCGATTTCCCCTGAGATAGTTTGATAAGCTTTGAGAATGGCAGCTAAATCTAAAGCAACAGAGACGCTACTACTACTGGAAGTGGCGGAACTAGTGGATGTGACACTTCCCAATGTGAAAATAGTTTCGTGAGTGGAAAAGGGAGAACGGGTTTGTTCGAGGATGGAGGCGAGGAGTTGGGGATAGCGTCGTTCCAAGTCGGCGACTTTGGCTTTAGCGCCCCAACGAGCATAGCCGTAGTAGGCTTCAATCATGTATTCCTGGGCAATGCGCTGTTTACCCCAATTGAGGTAAAATTTGGCGGCGAGTTCGTTGGCTAGGGCTTCTTCTTGGATGTACTCGCTTTCTTTAGCAAGAGCAATAGCGCGATCATAAAAGTCTGTTGCTTCCATAGATTTACCAGAAATTCGGGCCATTTCCGCAGATAGCAACAGATATCGATGCCGAAAGTTTTCTGGGCAATTATCCGCCCATCGTTCTACAATTTGCTGATGCTGTTCTAAAATATCCCAATACTGATTTTTCTCTTCTGATGTCGCAGTCGAATAGAGGGCTGCCAAACTGAGTGGATAATAGAAATGGTATTGAATAATAGGGAAGAACCCAGCGTTGGCAGCCAGCGTTTTCTCTGCTTCTACTGCTGCTGCAACGGCCTCCGAGTAGCGACCATAAAAGTACGAAAGTTGTAGTTTAAGAAAGCAGTACCAGTTAATTCCATGTTCAAAGTTCTTCTTTTGCCGCCAAACATCTATATATGGAATTTCCTGGTGATTTCCATCATTCAATAAATCAGTGTTTTTAGAAATTTCTTGCAGGCTCAGTAAGAACTGTCTTTGTAAATTAAACGCATACAGCATATTGACATCGTTCACCTGCTGCACATAACTCAGATATTTCTCGGTTTCCGCATAGACATCAGATAAGCGATCGCCTTTGATTAACATCGCCCAAATCAGGAACGAAACTGCCCAAACACCAAACACCACATCCCCCGCTTCTCCACTAGTTTGGAATGACTGCCTTGAGAGCGGTAAATTTGTTTTCAAATGCTGGTTATAGGGATTAATCGTGTGTGCAAAAATATTATTGGTTTTATAAACAAATTTGGTGCTATTAAAATGGCGATCAAGTTTTAGAGCTAATGTTCCAAACTCATAAGCTGTTTGGTAATCTCCTTGGTTGGCCAGACTCATGCCATAAAGGCAGTAAGCAAAACCAGAGCCTTCGGCATTGCCATATTTCAATGAGGTATTAATCATTAGTAGCGGACTCAAATATGAGAGATATGGATCTCCTCCCATATATGTCACAGCCCAAAGGTCAGCTAAAAGACTCATACAGACCTTTTTAACTGGGTCTGTCATTTCAGGTAGATCAAATAAATCTGCTGGACGAGTTGTTGCAAGTTGATTGTTTAATTCTTCCAGTTGGGCTTTGATTGCGCCTTGCTGTTCTGCAATCGTCAGTGGCAGATTCATCCCCATGACACTCAAACCTTTGAGTCCAGCTTCAAAACCAGCTTGGATATTCTCGCCTTGAGTCATTTTCAAATACATTTGCACAGCATAAATATCTGCTAAATCAAATTTATCTTGAGCATGATGCAACGCCAAATCAAACAGTTTCTCAGCCTGATGGAAATCACCAGTTAAATATTCGCACTCTGCACGTTCTCGATATAATCCAAATGTCAGATGATAGTGAGTGTCCCAGCTATTCTGTGATAAAAATTCTATACCAAAGGCAAAATATTTAACTGCTGCTTTATAAGCAGTAGAAGCTTTGGCTTTTCTTCCAGCAATCAGATTGAGTTGAGCTATTTTATATTTTTCTGATTGCTGAATAATAATGTCAATTCCCTCGTTTAACTGATTGACAATATCAAAAATGCTAGTTTCAATCGTTTCAGGTGATGTATTTTGCAGTAGCAATTGTCCAATTTTTAGGTGAACCGCTTTTTTCTGAGATTCAGGGATGAGGAAGTAAGCAGCTTGTTGAACGCGATCGTGTAAGAACTTGTAAACACAGGTGCCAACCTTCTGTGTTGATGTTTCAACTGTGGTGGCTGACGCTTCAGTTTGATAAAACTTGTAAATTTGATTGGTGGGAATGATAAATTCTTCTTGCAATGCTTTCCACAAGTCTGAAGCAGTTTCCGTCTGCGATTTTTCAGAAACGATCGCCAATGTCGCCAAATCAAACTGATTGCCAATACAAGCTGCCAGTTTTAAAATATCTTGAGTGTTGGGTGGCAACTTCTGAAGCTGTTGTGCCATAAATTCCACCACATCATCGGTAAGAGCGATCGCTCTCACTTGCGCGACATCACACTGCCAAAAACCTGCCTCCCAATCAAAGGTAATCAGCCTATCCTCATACAGTGCTTTCAAAAACTGAGTCGTGAAAAAGGGATTGCCTTTAGTTTTTTGATAAACCAACTCTGTCAATGGCAATGCTTGGCCCGTTGCACAACTGAGTGAATCGGCGATTAAATGGTTCACATCTGCTTGACTCAAGGGAAATAGAGTCAGAGTGTTGACGCAAGAAGATTCCTTTTTGATTTCATCTAGCGTCAACATAAGTGGATGAGCTGCAAACACCTCGTTATCGCGGTATGCACCAATAATGAATAGATAACCGCGATTGCTCTGAGTCATCAACAGCTTTAGCAAATTGAGCGATGCCGAATCTGCCCACTGCAAGTCATCAAGAAAGATTACCAAGGGATGCTCTTTTGTGGCGAAGACTTGAATGAACTTTTGGAACAGCAGATTGAAACGGTTTTGTGCTGCACTGCCCGATAGTTCAGGAGACGCAGGCTGTTTGCCGATCATCTGCTCCAGTTCAGGAATCACTTCGATCAGGACTTGCCCGTTCTCTCCAACTGCCGCTAAAATCTTACTCTGCCATTGCTTGAGTTGGGTATCGCTTTCACTAAGCAACTGTCCCATTAGGTTACGAAAGGCTTGGACAAAAGCAGACAGAGGAATATTTCGATTGAACTGGTCGTATTTCCCTTTGATGAAGTAACCGTTCCACCGCACAATCGGCTTATGCACTTCATTGACAACTGCGGTTTTACCAATACCAGAGAAACCTGCCACCAGCATCAGTTGAGAGCCACCATTGGCAACATGACCAAATGCCTCCAGTAACGTCTGTACTTCTGATTCGCGTCCATAGAGTTTTTCTCTGATCAGAAAGCGATCGCTAATATCTCGCTGTCCCAAATCAAACCAGGTGTGCTTGCCTGTTTTTTGCCACTGTTCCAAGCATGTAACTAGATCATGTTTAAGTCCCAGCACACTCTGATAACGGTCTTCGGCATTCTTCGCCATCAGTTTGCGGATAATTTCACCCAGCATTAAGGGCAAATCGGGGTTGAAATCGCAGGCGTTGGGTGGAAGTTTCGCAATGTGGCAATGCACCAACTCCATTGGTTCTTGGGATTCAAAGGGCAGTTGTCCACTCAGTAGTTCAAAGAAAGTCACACCTAATGAATAAAAATCGCTGCGGTAGTCAATACCCCTGTTCATTCGTCCGGTTTGCTCTGGCGACAGATACGCTAGCGTTCCCTCTAATCCGTTGATGCTCTGAATCTCTTGGGTTTCTCGTGGTAGAAGCGAGGCAATACTGAAATCAATCAGCTTAATTTGTTTGGTGTCAGGGTGAATTAAAATGTTGGCTGGCTTAATGTCTTTGTGAATGACGCGTTGTTGATGTAACTGGTGTAGCGTGTCTAGCAGTTGCAGAACAATGGGTAAGAATTGCTCTAATGTCAGCGTTTTTCCTTGAGTAAATTGCCGCAAGGAAATGCCACCAAAGTCTTCCATTACCAAAGCATAGCCATTATGATAGGCTTCCAGGCTGTAGGGTTTGATAATGCCAGAAATATCTAAGTTTTTAGCGATCGCATATTGGTTGCGAAACTGTACTAACTCGCTAAAAGTTGGGTATTCTCGTTTTAAGAGCTTGATGACAACTGGTAGGCGTTGGCGAAGCCCACCGAAGGTATCGCATTCTCGAACTGCTCGATACACTTGGGTACGAGAACCTGAATAAAGTTGCTCTATAATTTGGTAGCCAGCGATCCTTAAAGTTCCATCAACTTTTGCGCTCATAAATTTTTACGGGAATTCCTGTGTACTAAGGTTAGAATTCCCTGGACAATATCTTAGTTAACAAACGTTACAAAACTTGCATTGGGGATTGGGGATTGGGGATTGGGGATTAGGCAAGAGGACTTGGGGGCAAGGAGAATTGGGGACAAGGGGAAAGACTCTCACCTCTTGTCCCCTTGTCCCCTTGTCTCCCCTGCCTCTAAAACGGCTGTATCCGCAGCAAAGCTGTTAAATCCAGAGAGGCGAGGTGTTGATAAGCCTGATCGATAACTCGCTTGCCCCTGAGAAAGCCTGTATTAGCACCGGGACAAATATAGCGGAGAGTTTCTGGTGTAAACTTTTCTAACAAGAATCGAAGACTCTGAATTTGCCGAGGCCAGTGAAAGGTTTTAGCTGTCCGTAATGGTACTGTTTCACCGTGCTGGTTAGGGAGTAAATGGCGACCAGAAAACAAGATACCTCCAAGTTCACTGTAGTATAAACAAGATGACCCAGGAGAATGACCTGGTGTCCAAATCACTTGCGCTGCTGCATCAAGATTGAATTCCTGTTTAAAAGTAGTTAAAGTTAGGCCTGGTAATAAATAAGCTTCTTGCTCTTGAACTAAAATTTCGCAGCCAAAGGTTTGCTGAATTTCAGCAGTTTTGCCAATAGCGCCTCGATGAGTGAGAAATAACCAACGCACGCCTCCATGCGCTCCTAAAAAATCTTGATTTGTTTGGTCTAAAGCAGGGCAGTCTATGAGGATATTGCCTTCATTTCTTACAATAAGATAAGAGGTTCCCCCTAATGTGTCCCGATTGGGTGGAAAAGCAAAAATGCTCTCTTGTGCGAAGTCCGATTGCAGAGAACCTCCGCTAGGAACTTCGTTAGGGAAGACAGCCCGTGGTGGCTTAGTTGTATGACTTGGCACTTGAGGTAAAGGGCACATGATAAAAGAGCCGAAACTGAGGAGTTGTGGATAATCTGGTTACAGCGTGGAAATTCTAAAGAATTGAAACTTGAGCTTTAGCCACCACTGTTAACCGCTGTGAAAAAAATGATGGTTTGAGGTCTGCCTTGTAGTTGATGCTATGGTGCTGAGACTACTGGTGAGGCGTTTTGTCAAAATTACTGAAGATAATATGGCATTTTGGTTTCTGCTTATTCTCCTACTGGGGCTAGCTACTTATCTAATGGTGCAGCACAGCGTCGCTCAGATCACCCGGACGCCAGTATGGTTATTGTGGCTGGTTTTAATGACACCAGCATTTCTGTTAAGTGGATGGACGCTGATGTACGGGGCGAAACAACCGCCACCACCAGCGTTGATTATTTGGTCGTTATTTGGCTCCACACTGTTGTATTGGACGTTGTTTCAATGGGGGCGTCGAACGCCAAGAGATATACAAGCCGAAACCCAAGCCCAAGCCTCAGACTCACAGCCAACTATCCAGCCTATCGTAGAACCAGTAGTGCGTCCCATTGAGCCAACGGAAGAAACTCAACTGCGAAATTGTTTTCCTTGGTCTGTATACTACGTTCAAAATATTGAGTATCGACCACAAGCCGTGATTTGCCGTGGTCAGTTGCGAACTAAAGCCAGCAACGCCTACCAGCAGATTAAGACTAATATTGAAGCACAATTTGGCGATCGCTTCCTGCTGATCTTTCAAGAAGGTTTCAATGGCAAACCTTTCTTTGTGCTGGTTCCCAATACTCAAGCTGCTAAACAGACAAATACACCACGACGCGACCAAGAACGGTTAACTCGACCAGGATTAGCACTTCTCCTACTAGTAGCTACTTTGCTAACTACTACCTTGGTGGGTGTGGAAATTGCTGGTGTTTCTCTTCCGCCTTTATGGGAAATTAGCTCTTTGTTCAAAGTTCTATCCAACCCAGATGTTCTATTCAAAGGATTACCCTATGCTTTAGGATTAATGACTATTTTGGGAATTCACGAACTTGGGCATTATTTAACAGCTAAATTCTACAAGATTCGCTCAACATTGCCTTACTTTATTCCCATACCTTTCTTCTTGGGAACTTTTGGTGCATTTATTCAGATGCGTAGTCCCATCCCCAATCGCAAAGCTTTATTTGACATTAGTATCGCTGGTCCAATTGCAGGCTTTGTCGTGACTTTGCCATTACTAATATGGGGGTTAGCCCATTCTGACATAGTTTCTATAAATGAAAAAACCCGACTTTTAAATCCTGATGCCCTTAATCCCAAGTATTCCATTTTACTAGCGCTACTCTCGAAGTTTGCCTTGGGTAGTCAGTTAACAGCACAATCAGCCCTTGATTTGCATCCAGTTGCAGTAGCTGGTTTTTTGGGACTAATTGTTACAGCCTTAAATTTAATGCCTGTGGGACAGCTAGATGGTGGTCACATTGTCCATGCGATGTTTGGACAACGAACTGCGATTGTCATTGGTCAAATTGCTCGCGTACTCTTGTTATTACTTTCTTTAATACGAGAAGAATTTTTGGTGTGGGCGATTATCTTATTATTTATGCCTTTGATTGATGAACCTGCACTTAATGATGTCACTGAATTGGATAACAAACGTGACATTTGGGGATTACTGGCAATGGCTTTGTTGATTGTAATTATTTTGCCATTACCGCAGGCGATCGCTAACTTTTTGCAAATTTAAAAAGTATCAGCACAGCAAGAGAAATATATCTAGATTTTTACCAGCTATGGAATTAACCACAGCTTGGTATTTTGTAATTGAGATTATAAATAATATTCAACAATAGTTCTCTTTGAAAATGTCTTTTCGTCCACAACCCAGTGCCAGCAACTAATATTGTCCCGTTGCTTCTGGCTACGGTGTACACACAAGTCTGAAATAGCTGATTAGATTAACCAAGGTTTTACCCCACCCTAACCCTCCCCTTATAAAGGCTACGGTGTACACACAAGTCCTAAAAACCTAGCTTGATAAGACTTTCCTCGT
>NZ_JAYGHD010000428.1:0-9430 GCF_034932245.1 Nostoc sp. UHCC 0251 | reverse complement strand
AGTTTTTAGCGATCGCAGCTTTTTTGCCCGATCTCACCAAATCGCGTTGCTCCCAGTGCCGTGCGTGATGAGATCAAAAAAAGCAAGCCCACCGACACAGGCATGAAAGTGCAGGCAGGCTGGGGATTGGGGACAGTATCTCTTGTGTGTGGATTAGTCGCGGCTGGCAGTACCTTGCTGGGTTCGCTGACCACATGGAATCTGGTGCAAAATATAGGAACGAATCAGTCAGTAGTAGTCTCACGTAACGAGATAAAGATTCTCCAGTGGGCAAAATCCCAAGAGGGTAAACAAATGTATCAAATTATCTTGAAGAATCAAGCAGCAATTGAAGCCTGTCAAACACAACGCAGTAAAACCCAAGGCTATTGTTTAATTCAAGTAAGTAAGTAGCTAACCTACTTTCAGGTAATCTTGTTCGATGTACCCAAGTTTACTAGCTTCAATCAGAGCATTGACGCGATCCTTGACATCTAACTTTGCAAAAATCTTGTTAATATGGCCTTTAACGGTACTTTCAGTAATAAATAACCGCTCGGCAATCAGCTTATTAGAAGAACCATCTGCCATCAAAGAGATAATTTGCATTTCAGTGGCACTAAGATGATCTTGGTAACTCTTCCCCTTAACTTTCTGCTGGAAGAAAAAATTATGTCGGCTAATATCAGGGTCAAAAAAAGACTTGTTATCGTAGAATGTGGTTTTAATTGCTTCCAAAATTAGAGGAACATTATTCTTTTTGAGAATGTAAGAATCAGCGCCGGCATTTAAAGCTGATTGAACAGTACCTTGAGAAGAATGGGAAGAAAGAACAACAATTTTAGTCTTGCTATTGACTTTGACCTCTTTGATCACTTCTAGCCCCGATATGTCGGGTAAACCAATATCCACCAAAATCACATCGGGATTTAATTCCTTAACTAAATTAATCCCTTCAATACCAGTACGAGCAACGCCGACCATTTCCATATCTGGTTGTTGATTGATAGCGGTAGTGATCCCCAACCTAATGAGTTCTTCATCCTCAATGAGCGTTAATCGAATCATAGATCACTTCGATTATAAGATGACTCAATATTTATAACATAGTTGTTGGTGTTAAGCCTTTTACTTTTTGTGTCTGTAATATAAAATATAAGCAAGAAGAACTCTTCCCAGATAAATGGAAGAAAGTTTACTACTAAAGCTTGATTGAATAATTTTTTTTAGAACTAAAATAAAAACATTCTCAAATCTTATAGACATAATTAGTATTTATTCATAAAAGTAGCCAAAATAACCATCTGTCGTTGGAAACATAGTTATGCAACAGGAAGTTTTAAGCAAACAGTTGGATTTATCAGCCTTACTCCATGATGTGTCAAATTCTTTTAAAGGGGCATCGTTGATTGTAAATCAGTTAATTGATGGCGCTTATGGATACTCTTTAGAAGAAATCAGACCATTTCTGATAGCCCTACGAGATACTAATGATCGGGGTATGAGCTTGGTTGAAGCTAACAGAGTCTCTCAAGAAGCTAAACCAGTAACAGTAGCTCAGTTTGATATGTTGAGTTTTTTACAAACAACTTATTCTCTATTCAAGCCAATAGCGCAGTATCATTCCTTGAATCTCCACTACGAAACTCAATCATCATACAAGCATGGAACGCAAGTACGGGGTGATAGCATAAGTATTGACAGAATGCTGTGTAATTTTGTGACAAATGCTATTAAGTACACTCTTGCCGGAGATATCTTTTTAAGGCTGCTCAATCAAGAAGATGATTTAGCGATCGAAATTGAAGATACCGGCTGTGGAATTGCCGCAGAACAACTATCAAATATATTTATCCCATTATGGCGAGCGCCAAATAGCAATTTATTACATCAATCAGGGATGGGATTAGGACTGTACATCGCCTTATGTGTGGCTCATGCTCATGGTTTGAAGATAAGCGTAAACTCGGTAGCCAAACAAGGAACCAAATTCACCATTATATTTCCTTACAAAGATGACGGGATCTATGGGGTTGATGGTAGGATGTTGCCCAAGTCACAGAGGTTACAAGATGCGTTACCTATATGATGTGAAACTTTGGGACAGGATCGAAACAGGAGTGGAATTTCTAATTTTTGTGGCTTTGATGATAGCGGCAATCATTAAACTGGGGCACAACGATTTTCTACAAGCATTGTTTTACATAGTATTAGCTGTCATCATCTCACCCTGGTCACAATTCGAGCGGGTGACTAAGCGATATGTCTTAGTAAGTGCTTACATTCTTGGGTTGTTTGTCGGGTATTTTAGTTAGTCTAACTCTGGCCCGTCAGGAGATCGCTCGTTTTGTTGCTGCTGTGACGGTGGCTGTTGCTGTTGCTGTCTGATATCAAAGTTGATCAGCTTTTGTATTTCTTGTGGTGAAAGGTGATTGTGTATTACCTTGTATTCTTCCTCTTCTTCTACTTTATAAGCACTAAAAGCCGATTGATTATCACTTTTTCGCCAAACAGTCAGACGCTGCATACCTTCTCTCATCAACAAATTTAATTGATAAGCCATGCCTTCATAGACCCGACCGCCAATAGTATCTTGTCCCTTTGTAACGATAATATTCATTAGTGCAGGAATAAGAGATTTTTTAATAACCTGATTATTTTCAGTCTCATTTGGTGATAGTTTTTGATGCTCAACTAAAGGTAACTTGCGCTCTTGAGACTGTAATATCTGGTCTAAAAACGTCTTTTTTCTTTCATTAACTAAATTTTCTACTCTGGCACTATTGTCTTCTATGGTGTCAGCTTGACCCAATCCCAATTTTTGGGCGTACTCTTGGTAATACTTTTGCTTGAGTGAGAGCCTGTAATCTTCAGTACTTTGAGCATTTTGCGTAAGAGATAGAGTATTTCTCACCTCACCAATAATATTTTCGCGCTCTGTAGTGTCTAGTGCGAGGGTTATTGACGGTGAGGGTGGGTGTTTCTCCATCATCAGCGCCAGTCTGTAGGCCATTTGGTTGTCAGAAAAGCCACTGTTGCGGTTGATGATAGTGATGGTTTGTGCCACTGAGCTAGATTGCATAGGTATTACAATTCTAATTCCTGTGAATTAGTAGTATGTTGTTGAGTGTGAGATTTTTGGGAATGTACTTCAACCTTGGGCGTATAGGTATTGTTAATAACCTGGCTACGAGAATTGAGCAAATCCTGAATCACATCACTCAAAGGAGGAAGAGAAATATCAGTTTGCCCTTTGTTGTGCTGCTCGAATTGACTTTGAAGTAGAATTTTTTGGTAAAGTTCACGTTGCTCTCCAATAGTCAGCTTGCCAGTTTTTGAAAGTTTTTCCCGTAAAGGGTTGTTGTACTGATTGGCAACACTAGACCAAGTTTTATTCGTTTCTAAATCGTGCCAATGAGAGGCGATGTCAGGATGGAGAGACACGGGTGTATCAAGTTTTGGGTCAGAAGAAAACTGTGGCTGTGCTTCTGTAAGAAGGTGCGATCGCAAATCATTAACAATGTGGGCTAATGGTGGAAGCACAATATCAGTACGCCGAAAGTGATTTATCTCGCTCCAGGCAAGATTTTGAATCTGCTGGTAGAGTTCACGCTGTTCACCAACAGTTAATTTTCCAGTTTGCTGAATTTTAGATTGAAATTCTAAATGTCCTTGCGCTACAGTCTCATGACTTGAACCATCTTTTTCTAACTGCTCCCAATACTGTTTCAAAACTGGATGTAGTGGTAGCACAGCGTTATCTAAGTTAGAAGAAAGTTTGGGCCGTTTTGTTGGTTGTGATGGTGTTGGTGTAGTTGAGTGTGATACAGCGTTGTGTTGTTTTGCAGAAGGAGAATTAGAGCTTACTCCTTGTGGATTTGATTGTGTCTTGCGATCTGGTACGTTGGGCGTAGATTGGTGTGACTGCTCCTTGTCTAAATTACGGGTAATTTCCGGATGAACGGGCAAGTCGATGTCACGGGTGTCTGTCGGGTTGCCAAATAATGCTTTGTAATTAATATGCAGTTTTTGAGCCAACAGTCTTAACTTCTCCAAATCAGCTTCAGTGATAGCCATCGCTTGGACTTGATGAGTCATACCAGTGTCAGTTTTCTCAAACTGAAAGCGAACAGCTTCCCGATTTGTACCATTGTGTTCAGTTTTGAGTAATTGCAGAGTAGATGTATTGTCACTAGTTTGCCGAAAAATAATCCGGTAATTGCCCAAGGTTAAATCGTCTTTCTCGAAGCTAGTAATAGTTTGTGTGAGTATTTTTAATACCTCGTTTTCTTTGAAACTTTCTAAAATATTGTGTGTGCCTTTAGGAGAGACTGAACCAACGACAGAGGCTATTTTGCGAGGGTCTTCATCAACAGAGGGCAATTCTTTACCAGCTTTCAGGTAGTCAGCCACTAACAAAAACTCCTGCCTTTCAATAGGCAGAATGTTAACAAGAAAGGCAGAGGGCAGAGGGCAGGAGGCAGAAGGAATACTGTTTTCGCTCTCTGCCCGTGACCAGAGGGAACATGGGTCTGAGTCCCCCACCATAATCTCTGATTTGGTGGACAAGAATTGAGCGGGGTTAGAGCCAGGGTCAAATTCTGACGCTCGCGGACTCGCTAACGCTTCGCTATCCCTTCTGCCTTCTGCCTTCTGCCTCCTGCCTTCTTTAATTTGTTTTTCTCTCCAAACTTTTGGCTCATCATCTATTTCTGTGTAGGAAAGTTTAATCTTGCCTACGTGTCCCCATTTATCAGCTTGAAAAGTCATTAACTCTACATCATCATGACGACGATAGATACTGTATTTATCAGCACCATGATTCTTAATTACAAAAGCATCAGCATGGTAGATTTTGCAACTGGTCTGCTGTTGTTCATCTTTAACCTCAACACCATATTTTTTTAACAAAGTATAAGCAGCAAAAGCTATTTGTTTATTCTCGCTAGCTTCTAGGCGCTTTCTAAAAAAATTAGGCTCATAAACTGTAACATTTTCTTTTTTAGCCCAAGAAGAACTAGTTACAGGAGTTTCAGTTGGTTGGGCTAGCTCCGGGGCAACATCTATATGGATAATGTCTGAATCAATAACTTTTATATCTATAATCTGTGAACCAGGGTCAATAGGTGATTTAGCACGACTTTTTTTAAATACACCAATGTTTGCTTCTAATTCGGGATCATCTATCACAGTAGAGTCTCCTTTTTGTTGATCAATTGTTTTGACTGTGCCATCCTTGAGCTTGATAGTAAAACGTAAATTATCAAGTTGATTTTGATGCCACTCCTCTAAAGATATAGCCCCGGCAGATAACTTTTCAAAAGCTTCTTTTCCTTGTGAAACTATAAAATCATCTACACCTTTATCCGGCCCTGGCAGCGTTACTACTTTCACGACAGCACCAAATTCTTGTAATAAGCTTCCTGTTTTCCAAATATCTCTTTGGATATTGAGCTTAGTTTCAGGCTTCGTTTCATAATCAAAGCAGATTTTGATTTCTCTACCAGAAGTTGCGAAAACAGCTAACTCATCAGCCAGATAGGAATCACCAATTTTCTTGCCCCACTCGTTTTTAGGTGAGCGATAGCCGGAGGAAATTCCCGGTAGTCCGATGGCTGCGTGACCTTGGCTTAACAGACTAGCCGCCTTCTTCGCGCCCTCTGTAATGACGAGTGGGATATTGTGTGTATAAACACAATACCAAAAACCGCTCAAGCGATCGCTGTCGGTGGGGTTTACTCCAGCTTTTGAGTAAATATTTTGGGCAATCACGCCTGGGACATCTAGCAAGAAAATACTCAAATCAACTGATGGTGGATGCTCATATTTGATGAACTTGCCTTCAACCGCAACAGTGAACCCATCTTTTTTCACGGTTTTGGGTCTGGGGCGGTTTGGCTTATAACATCCCCATTCTTTAACTTGAGGTTGCTCACCAGGGGTAAGATTAGCAAATGTGCGCGGGTCTACTCCTGAATTACACCACCAGCCACCTGCATCTAGGTGGGAATAGAGTTCTAAAAGCCTAATAGAGAGGCTACCTGTATTTGTACGTGAGAGTTTGTCGCTGATCATCAGCCGTTCCCAAGCTTCATGTTCGCCACCGACATAGCTAAAATGAAGACTAGAGAAGTTGAGATGTGCAATTTCTGGTGCGATCGCGCTGCCTACTACGAGTTCGTGCCAATGTTGCGGATCAATATGTTCTGGGTGATGAGGGATATGTTGAGTATTTTGTGGCTCAAGTTTTTCACTAGTTACAGGAATTGTGTGGTCGATGACAATCTTTGTTGTTAAATTATCATCTGCAATGTCATAAGAACTAATCACTTCATTCTGGTGACTCTGGTTATCAACTTCATTCTTGGCGCTGCTTTGGTTAATCAAATCCTCATCTACAAACTCAGGGGAATTATCAACACTCCCTTCATCTGATTGTGATGATGTATCTTTAAGTTCATCTTCACCTGTTAAAAAAACATTTCTATGGATGGAAGCATTTAAATCTAGATTTTCTTGGTCTTGAATAGGTAGATATTCCTGGGAATTTTGAGAATCGAATGGTATAGTTAAAAACTCAACAGATGTGGCAGAAGGCGGAAGAATTAAGGGGGAATTGGGGTTGGGTAAAACTGGAGGTAAATCAGGATCAGGAGGGAAATTCGGTGGTGTTATATCATTACTACCGGGGAGAAGTTTAGGCAATAAATATGCCATCATCTCTTCTACTTGTTCTATTTCCTCATCTGTTACACCTTCAAAGTTACCTTTAGACCATTTCCAACCACCATCCTCATCAGGAGTAAGGAAATAAGTTTCTTCTCCTATTTCAATTCGACATTTTAAATCAATAGCTGATTCGATTGATTTATAAATAAACTCTCCTAAAGGATAAATAAAAGCTCTAATAAAATGCTGACTAGCTCTAGCGTAAGCGGAAGTGAGTTGCAAATGTCGTTCATCAAACATATTTATTTGGGTGTAGCAGAGTAAAGGGTAAAGGGTAAAAGGTAAAGGGTAAAGGGTAAACGGATTAAAATTCATTCTTTTTCGCTTTTCCTTTCCTTTCTACATTCTTGTCTAACCGCAACAGTTGCAGAATCGCCTTTGCAAATATTTGTTATGAACAGGGTTGTCGATGATGAGAGAACAAGATTGGCGCAGAACCTCATATTGTTGCCAGTTAGCCCCCAAGCATTTGATATCGATGAGCTTACCTTGGGGTGTAATGCGATTAAAAATAATATGAATATAAATATTGCCCTTTTGAATATCTAAAAAACAGATATACTGCAAATCATGCCAGCCGATACCGTGAATATATTGGTTAACAATTTTCAGACAAGATTCTTGATTTAGTTGGATATAAGTGTTTTTTAAGCTGATGATAGTATATATACCCAAATTCCTCAGCTTTCGTCTAGTTTTAGATAAAGTCTTAAACTCCTGAATAATTTGAAGAGGAGGCAGACTAATATCAATAAAACTACCATTTGCTAAAATCTTTTCTTGAGATAATGTTTGAATTAGTTCAAAATTATTAATTTTCAATTCTTCAATAGTCATTTTCATAACAATCAAATTCCACTATCAGATTTATTTTGATTAATCATGCTGCCGACTTCTTTGAATGTTAGTCCAGAATTATTAGAAATAGCTTGAGGGTTTTCGGGAATGGGGAAGCGTGAATCAACTTGCTTAACTCGCAAAGTTAAATCTTGCTGAGAGGGAAATTTCTGTGTACTTTTCCTAGCTAGCAAAGTGACAATCCTTGCCCATTTAAGTTGATTATATTTATCAATATTTTTAAGTAACTCATTAATTTTGATAGTTTTGAGTAAAGGAACAGACCCCTCCTTTCTATTAGCATAAGCAGGATTAATGAAAACACATTTGCCAGCAATTAACTTCAGAAATTGAGCCGATTCAAAAAGCTTTCTAGTTTTTTCTTGGTCACTAATACTAGTGCTATTATTTTTACTACCAGTAGAACGGCTTTTTTGCTTGTACTTAATCTCTTCATCACCCAAGAAGTTGGAGAATAATTGCGCCGACTCGTTCTCACCAGGATTGAATATAAACTTAGTGCTGCAAGCCCCCAGGATCGCCTTAGCGATATCTTTACCGTAGTTCTTCTCAAGCTGCCCCATATTTTGGAAGCCGATAATACCGCAGAAGCCCTCAGAACGAGATTCATTCAGCCATCTATATAAATCAGGTAGATAAATAGACGGTAATTCATCCAGTGCAACGATCAGTGGATCTTTCCGTTTTTTGGCAATATTACGGGCGATGGTCATGTGTAAAATGCTGGTCATGAGAGGCCCTACTGCATCTCGGCGCTCTCTATCCAACCCAAAGATAATCATTTGCTTACCTTTAATTTCTAAAGGTAAAGTCGTCTTTCCAATGAAGCATCCTAATGTGTTTTTCGCCATAAAGCGAGTAAACATAATACTGGCAGTTGCAACAATGCCTGCAACAGTCTTTTCAGATGCAGCAGAACTGAACAGTTGCCCAAAGGCAATTTTTACCCAAGGATTGAGAGAAGCAGCCATCAGGCGTTTGACCATTTGTTCGCTAGAAAGTATCGCGGCGCAAGTCATAACATCTGCGAATTGACCGAACTCTTTAGCTAACATTAGAATTGCCTGAGTCAGCTGATCCCCCGAAGGGCCAAAGAACCCATCTTCAGTTGAATTGCCCAGAAGTCGGAAATTCTTATTGATGACGGTTGAAATTTGTCGGGACGATTCGGCATCACTACTATCCCGGAGAAAATCTAAAGGATTGCAGACTTCAGATTCAGGGAATCCCGGTGCAAAGATGTGAACATCATAGCCCTTGTATTTAGCATAGGCAGCAACTTTCGCTTGAGAAGGATACTTAAAGTCGTAGACTATACATGGAAATTCCTGATCAATTGCCGAGTAAATCATTGGGTTAATGGCGCTGAATGTTTTACCGCTACCAGGAGCGCCGATGACTGCCGTACCTCTTTGCACATCAGGGATATAGAAAGTAGTGCCACCACCTTTTCCCTGATGCTTACCAATGTAAAGTGCCGCACTATCACATTGGGGATTGACGATTTGCAAGATGGCTTTTTTCTGAGCAGTTGCAGTTTCTTTAGCTCCACCCCAATAAGAGCTAGCAATTTTCTTCTTGTTACCATCGCCAAAAAACACCCTCATCAAAATATAAGCACCAAGTAAGGACAAAACTGTTAGTCCATTGGGGGTAAAAAGAGAGTGAGTGTACTTGCCAATTGCGTCATTATGATTTTGTAATTGCTCAAATCGAAATCCTTGAGGATTAGCGCTATTTACTTTGAAAGATTTGCTCATATTTAAGGTAGAGAATTAGGTTGACCAAGAACGATAGGGGCAGGGTGTAGGGTGGTGCGACTCGTTTGCGGTGAATTCATAACCCGCAGTGAGAACGTCAAGGC
>NZ_JAYGHD010000427.1:0-9543 GCF_034932245.1 Nostoc sp. UHCC 0251 | reverse complement strand
TTGTAACGGGGATTTAGACCCCGCCACAACACTTGCGGCTTGATAGAAGCCGGGGACTTAAACCACTACATTTTGTTAAAGGTGAAAAAAGATGAATAAGACATTACTAACAATTTTGATGCTTGCACTCTTAATGTTATTCATCATCTCTCCCTTTGCTGCCCTTGCTAGTTTAATGGTGATAGTGATAGTTTCGGCGTTTTTCTCTTTACTAGGAAACTTGTTCCAAGTAATAATTAGTGGTGACACCAACCCTAAAGGATCATAAAAGCAAAATTTTAAATCAAGATAGGCTCATTTTCCTGTGTGAGTGGACGAATAAAATAATCCATAACTCATGCTACAAAGTCCGTTTTTGTAAGATTTAAGATAATTGACTCAGTGGCGTGGGTAAACCGTCAATGCTGACAAGATTTTTCTTTTGTTGATATTCTCGAACTCCCTCTTCGCCTTTTTTACTAGCCCAGTTTACTAAAGTCTGGCGCTGACCTTGATATTCATAAAGTGGTACGCCAAAACCACAAGAGGTCTGTATTTTTTCAATGTCGGCGACGATAATTTGACGAGTTCCAGGCATCGGCACAAACAAAGAGTACAGGGAGTCCCAATCTGGAGAACTCGGTAAAATCGTCTTTCCTTGACCGTAAAGACGCAATATACACGCGGGTTCCTCAAAGGCGCAAAACATGAAGGTTATTCGCCCATTCTCTTGTAAGTGGGCTGAAGTTTCGTTACCACTACCTGTAAGGTCTACGTAACCTACTTGATTGGGAGAGAGGATGCGAAAACAGCCTAAACCTTTAGGAGAAAGGTTAACATGACCCGTAGGACTCAAAGGTGCAGAGCCAACAAAGAAAAGGTGTTGAGCATTAATAAAGCCTTGCAGTTCTTCAGTAATACAATCAAAAAGTTTAGCCATACACTATTTACAAATGTTCCATCTTCTCAGCCTATGCCTTAGCTAAAAATCTAGCAAGGTCTAATTGCCGAGGCTATAAGGGAGTCGGAAGTAAGGGTTAAGAACTGTTACCGAAAAACTGGGTCTAAAGCTACGCACTTCTCGGACGGCTTTTTATTTCTTAACTAATTTCTGCTTACGTGTTAGTAGTGAACTTGTACCTATTACACCTAATCCTAGTAAACTGACTACAGAAGTTGGTTCAGGTATAGATTTGGCAATGCTGGTAACACTGACATTTGGATCTAACGTATCGCCTGAGTTGAACACATAATCCAGTGCATCTTTATTGTTGAGTGCAGCTCCTTGTAAGAAAAGCGCACTCCAACGAGCAATGGTTTCAATTGCCACATCTTGCTCTAGCGTTGGTCTTTTCGGCTCACGAATGAGATTATCTTCATTGGTAATGCCATAGTGATTAGCACCAGGAATGGTAATAAACGCCTTGGGAAAGTCTTGAATTTGAGCGTATGTTAGTTCAGCATTAGATGGTATTGCAACACCATCTCGATTACCCTGTATTAAAGCAATGGGGATGCCATCATTGTCAATCGCAGGCAGTATTCCATTTTCTTGGCCAATTCGGAAGTTAGTGCCATAAAACACCCCAGCCTTCAGTTCTTCGGGTCGATTAAAATCTTCCGTACATAAGGCAGCAAAACACTTACCCTGAATCGCAGCGATTCCTACTGCTCCTCCAAATGAGTGGCCAAGCAAGACTAGCGTACTGGGATCGAGTAAATTAGCAATAGGTGATGCAGGATTAGAATTCTCACTTTGCATATAGGTTAGAACATCATTTACCTGCTGCTGCTCAGAGATTAAGCCTGTAACTGCACCCATTGGGCTGATTGCAGTTCTGATGTGATTAGGTACGACTACTACAAACCCATAACGTGCCACAGTGTTAGCAAAGTTTGAGTAATCGGATTTATCAACAAGCGCTCCTTGCAATAACAAGGCAATGGGTAGTGAACTCTTATCGGTATCGGACAGAACTGGGTAGTAAATATCAGCAGAATCTACACCACCATCGCTTCTCTTAATTGTAGTCAAGTAATTGGCTGCGCTATCAAAAAGAGGAGCAGAGTTAAATGTAGTAGCCGCAGCACTTCGCTGTACTCCCAGAGTTATCATCAATGCCCCAACTATAGCCATTGATGATTGCTTCTTTGAGAAGAGAAAATTCATGGCTTTATACCTTGTTATATTGCCAACTCCGCATTAGTAAATTCTTTTGCTTGTCGTAACTAAAAATCGTAGTTTTTTTTAGCAAAGTTTGCCGAGTCTAATCTTGAACGAGATTATAATCACACATTCTTTATATAATCACTAGTATTTCAAATAATTTTTATCACAACTTTAAATTTGAATATTGCGCCCTATTATTTATAAGAACAATTATGTAAAATTTAATACATAAAGGAATAAGTAGTTTTATTTGTGCTTTATGTACTAAATTTACATTTACATCTGTCACTTAACCTTCAACTGCGTTGAGGAAGCTGACAATCTGTTTTTGGGGTGCAGCAGCATTACTAAAACTTCATTCCTTAATAGTCATTGTCAGCTACACAAATTCCTTTACATTTAATTCCATTCGTAGCTGTGCGCTGGCAATGAGAACATAGAACTTTTTCGTTTTCTGTTTCTTGATTGATATTTATATTAGTATTAGTGGTTGCAGTCAAAAAGTCTTTTTCGGTTTGGATTTTTACAGTCATAAGAGTGGAAGTATTTTTTGCAGTTTACATTAAAATCGTCAGTTAGAAGTGATGCTCAGAATCTCAATACTGATTGACTAATCAATATTGATAGTAAAAAATATGACACACACTGCCCAAAGCAACTAAATTCTCTTCTCTATTATCGCTTGGGTTACGGTTCTAGTCGTGGACTTGTAGCGTCTACGCTGCAAACGCGCAGCGTGTCGCACACAGACGCTAAGGGACTTCCAACTAAAAAAATATCCTATCGCGGTGTAGGTATGCAAAGAAAGAAAGAAAGATTCATCAGCCTAAAGTTACAGTTGCAGTTTGAATTCAGTGCAAAATTTATAAAATTTATGTCTAAAGAAATAAACATAAAATTCACCTTACTATGCTTAAAAGTCACTCTCAACCAATATCTCTATAGATATAACTAAAAAAGAGAATTTTAGGATAATTCCATCTGTAGGCTCACGCAATTAGACTTGAAAACGTTGATACTGATAAATAACTTTACCAGTCTTAAACCTGGCTGTAATGAAAAATTATAGCCCCAGAAAAACAAATAGAGAAAATAGTACAAACAATCAATGGCAACATCTCCAGACCGGAATCAACAGATTCAAAAGCTGCATGAACTAATCAAAGATATTGATTATGGTATGTTTACCACAATCGATGATGATGGGAGTTTGCATAGTTACCCCATGTCAAAAAGTGGTGAGATAAACTCTGAAGCCACACTTTGGTTTTTTACCTATTCTGGTTCCCATAAGGTGACTGAAATTGAACACCATGAGCAGGTAAATATTAGTTTTTCGTCACCCGAACAGCAACGATACGTTTCTATTTCGGGTTCGGCACAACTCGTGAAAGACCGCAATAAATTGCGAGAGCTATGGAAGCCGGAACTTCAAACTTGGTTTCCTAAAGGATTGGACGAACCCGATATTGCTTTGTTGAAGGTAAATATTAACCAGGTTAATTATTGGGATAGTATATCGAGTTTTAAACCACAAACAATTAGTTTCTTGACATCATCACGCCTGTAACTAATTCGTAATTCGTAATTCGTAGTTAGAAATTCAATTGCGAATTACTAATTTAGATGAAATTGACAAGAATTATCTATTTTTAACTAACGTAAAAAGGTCAATGGCAGATCAAAATAATAATGAAGCCGCCCAAAAGCATCTTCCTTTAGAGGTAAAGCGGCGACATTTCTTAAAAGGAATAAGCTTTATCGGTGCAGGTGCTGGGGCAATATTTGCCGATCACATCCTCAATGCCAATCCTGAAGTACAAGCAGCAGAGGTTCCAGCATCATCGGCAACTCCAACCAACAGCACAAACACTGGTGAAATTCCTCTTCGCCCACTGGGAAAAACAGGGGTGAAAGTGTCAGCGATCGCACTTGGAGGTGCAACTTTAGGGCAAGCAAAAAGCAAAGAAGAGGCAATTCGCATCACCCACGAAGCTATTGATAATGGCATCACCTTCATGGATAACGCTTGGGAGTATAACAAGCATCGAAGTGAAGAGTGGATGGGAGAAGCGTTAGAAGGGCGGCGAGACAAGGTTTTTTTGATGACGAAAGTTTGCACCCACGGACGCGATCGCAAAGTGGCAATGCAGCAACTTGAAGAATCCCTACGTCGTCTCAAAACTGACCATTTGGACTTGTGGCAAATTCACGAAGTTGTTTACGACAACGATCCAGAAATGATTTTTCGTGCTAACGGGGCAATTGAAGCTCTAGATCAGGCGAAAAAAGAGGGTAAAGTCAGGTTCGTTGGCTTTACGGGTCACAAAGACCCCGCTATTCATCTAAAAATGCTCTCCTATAATTACCCATTTGATGCGGTACAATTGCCGCTTAATTGTTTTGATGCTAGTTTTAGAAGCTTTGAGCGACAAGTACTCCCAGAACTCAACAAACGGGGAATTGCCGTAATTGGGATGAAAAGTCTCAGCGGCAATGCTGATGCAGTGAAAAAAGGTGTAGTTACTCCCCAAGAAGCCATCCGCTATGTCATGAGTTTACCGATCGCTACACTCGTCAGTGGTATTGATTCACTCCAAGTACTGCGGCAAAATTTAGCGATCGCTCGTGGTTTTCAACCGATGCAAGCAAAAGAAATGCAAGCCTTGCGCGATCGCTGTGCCCAATATGCTGCCGACGGGCGTTTTGAACTCTTCAAAACCTCCAAGCAGTTTGATGCTGATGAAGGCAGAATCCAGCATGGCTTTCCACCTCAAAGCCAAGTGCAGACATGAGACTGGGGGACAAGGGGACAAGGGGACAAGGGGGCAAGAGGACAAGAGGACAAGAGGACAAGTAAACCCAATGTTCCATGCCCAATGCCCAATGCCCCATATCCAATATAAGGAGAAACTTATTATGGCTACAACTGCGGCTGATGTTCTCATTGATACTATCTATGACTGGGGTGTTGACACCATCTTTGGACTACCTGGAGATGGCATAAACGGCATTATGGAAGCTCTGCGCCTGCGTCAAGACAAAATCCGTTTTATCCAGGTGCGGCATGAAGAAGCAGCGGCATTTATGGCTTGTGCCTATGCCAAATATACAGGCAAGTTGGGAGTTTGTCTTGCTACATCTGGGCCTGGTGGGCTGCATTTACTCAATGGTCTATATGATGCCAAACTCGATGGTCAACCAGTTCTGGCAATAACCGGACACCATTACCACGACCTGATCAACACCCACTCTCAGCAGGATGTTGACCTAGATAAGGTTTTTATGGACGTAACGGTTTACAATGCCCGTGTAATGGGGCCTACACATGTTGAGAGTCTCGCAGACTTGGCTTGCCGTGAGGCGTTGAGCTACCGGGGTGTAGCACATATTAACTTTCCTTTAGATTTTCAGCCCCAAAATGCTGAAAGAAAGGGTTCAATGCGGAACGTCCCTCATCACACTTCTAATGTTTTTACCAGTGGTGTGCGTCTGCCAGTTGAGGATGATTTGCAACGTGCTGCTGAGATTCTCAATGCTGGTAAGAAAGTGGCAATTTTAGCAGGCCGGGGAGCGTTAAAGGCGACTGATGAACTAGAACAACTTGCCGAAAAACTGGGAGCGCCAATTGTTAAAGCATTACTGGGTAAAGCATCCGTTCCAGATGATAGCCCTTATACTACGGGCACAATTGGTTTAATTGGCACAAAGCCATCCCAAGAAGCGATTGAAAATTGCGACACTCTACTGATGATTGGAACTTGTTTTCCATATATGGAGTTTCTGCCGAAACCCGGTCAAGCAAGGGGTGTCCAAATTGATATTGACCCATTTCGGATTGGTATGCGCTACCCTGTTGAAGTTGGATTAGTTGGAGATAGCCGCCGCACTTTGCAAGAACTGCTACCACTATTACAACCTAATGCCGATCGCAGTTTTCTTGAACAAGCGCAATCCAGCACGAAGGAATGGTGGCAATTAGTGGAACAGCGCGGTACTAGGAAAGATCAGCCGATGAAGCCGCAGGTAGTGGCTTGGGAGTTGGGTAAACGGCTATCTGATACAGCAATCCTCTCTGTTGATTCGGGTACGGTGACAGGCTGGTGGGCGCAGCAAATTCCAGCTAAACGCGGACAAATGCATTCGGTATCGGGGACACTGGCATCGATGGCCTGTGCATTACCTTATGCGATCGCTGCTCAAATAGCCTACCCCGATCGCCAGTGTGTTGCCTTTATCGGTGATGGCGGTTTCTCAATGCTGATGGCAGAGTTTGTTACCTGCGTGAAATATCGCTTGCCCATCAAGATAGTGATTATCAAAAATGGCACACTGGGGCAGATTAAATGGGAACAAATGGTTTTTTTAGGCAACCCAGAGTATGGCTGTGAATTGGAATCAATCAACTTTGCCGCCTTTGCTCAAGCTTGTGGTGCTGTGGGGATGACGATTGAAGATCCAGCTAAATGCGGTGAAATTTTGGATCGGGCACTTGCTACACCAGGGCCAGTAATTGTAGAAGCGATCGTTGACCCCTTGGAACCACCTTTTCCCCCGAAAATCACCCCAGACCAAGCAACCAAGTTTGCCGAGTCACTTGCCAAAGGTGAACCTAACCGCGAGAAGATTGCCCTGACAATCCTCTCAGATAAGGTGCGACAGTTGATTTAAATACAAATCTTGAACTTAATTCAGAGGTGTATTATGCCTGACCTATCAAATTTCCGAGTGGCTGTCATTGTTACTGATGGCTTTGAGGAATCAGAACTAACTGAACCTGTACGTGCTTTAAAAGAAGCTGGTGCAAATGTAGAAATTTTGTCAGCCAAGCTAGGACAAATACAGGCGTTTCGTCATTTTGACAAAAGCATTACAGTCAACGTTGACCGAGTGCTTACCGAGGCACAACCCGAAGAGTTTGATGCTGTGTTGTTACCGGGGGGCGCTCTCAATGCTGATACCTTGAGAATGGGGCCTAAAGTCCAGTCATTCCTGCAAAAGATTCAGGAACAAGGTAAGCCGATTGCTGCTATTTGCCATGCCTCGTGGGAATTGGTTTCAGCTGGCTTGGTGCGAGGACGGACGCTAACGAGTTACTACACCATTCAAGATGATATTCGTAACGCAGGCGGTAACTGGGTAGATCAAGAAGTGGTTGTTGATGGTAATTGGGTAACAAGCCGACAACCTGATGACATTCCAGCATTTAATCGTGAAATGCTTAATTTGTTTTCGCGGTTCAAGCTTTCTGTTGCTGGCGTTCGCTGATCAATAATTAGGGACTTCCAAATAAAAAAATATACAACTATTTATTGTGGAGTGGGCGACACGATAGCCCATAGTCAAAGGCGTGCAAGATGCCCACCCCACAAGATTGGATAATTTATTTCTTGGAAGTCCCTTAACCTGTGACTTTGGCTTGTCTTAGGAAGTCAAAGTCAAAAACTTAAAAATTATTGTCAAAGCGTGAGATTGAACATACTCCATCAAGTAAAAAAACTAAATTTATGCCTTACAAAGAGATTACAGACTTACCTGATTCAGTCAAAGAGCACTTACCCAAGCACGCCCAAGAAATTTTTCGGGCTGCATTTAACAATGCTCAAGAAGAATATGGCGAAGAAGAGCGTGCCTTTCGTGTTGCTTGGAGCGCTGTAAAACGCGATTATGAAAAAGGCAACGATGGGCAATGGCACAAAAAGCCAGAATAGCTCATACCATTTTGGATTTTAGATTGGCAAAGAGCTACTGGTAATCACTTTTAGACCTTTATCTGTCGCAAGCATTTTTCAAATTGGCATCAGATTGCATTGAGCAGTTTTATTGCTGCACAACAAAACTTTATTAAGTGAGGTCTTATGAATTACCTTGTTGCAGTTTTACCAGATCGAATACAAGCAGAAACCGCCTACTCTGCTCTGGAAAAAGCAGGCTTGCCAACTTCACAAGTCAACATTTTGGGCGATGGTTATTTAAGCGCTGATGAATTTGGACTAATTGATCCCGACAAGCAAGCCCGCCAACAATCAAATCGGCTCTTATGGTCGCTTGTAACCTTTGGATTTGTTGCAGGTTATGCCTTCAACCATTTCACAGAAGTTGAAATATTTCCCCAGTTTGCTCGATTTGGCAATGAATTTCTTGCTGGGATCTTAGGAGGTATAGGCGGTGCTTTGGGCGCTAGTTTAATTGGTCGAGGAGTCGGGTTAACAGTTAGCAGTGGCGATGCTTTACCTTATCGTAACCGTTTGAATGCTGGCAAATACTTAATTGCAGTTACCGGAAACGAGGATTTAATAAGCGAAGCTACACGCATACTGCGTCAATTTGAACCAGAGAATATTCAAGGCTATACAGATTATTCACAAAAGAGCAAACTTGTGGGTAAAAAATAAGCTGTCACGCATTTAATACCAATTCGCAATTCGCAATGGGCTACGCCCCGCTGTGCTAACGCAATGGGCTACGCCCCGCTAGGCTCTAAGCGCAGCCATGCCGCAGGCTTTACGCAATTAAGAAATCTAGATACAGCAAGAGTTTTGTGCTTCGTATCTGTTGCCTTCTTTTAGAGAATTGGTATAATTTGTAAGCTTATCTAATGACTGATGACTGACTGATGACTGTTAACCGTCAACAGTTAACAGTCATCAAGAGTGTTTATATACTTTAGACGCGCATCAGCTTAATCTACATCGGGTTCAACGCCTAGCGATCGCAATTGTGCAATCAACCGTTCAGCCCGTTGTCTTTCTTGTTCAGCCCGTTGTTTTTCCTGTTCTGTAGAAGTCAATACCCAGCAGCCTGTCCAATCATACCAGCGTAACCAGGGCTGTTCTACATCTTAATAGCGTCCCTGCCACACACCCAAGCCTAATTCTAGTTCTGGTATCCAAAAGCGTGACTCTGACAGTGTTATCTCAGCATAACGACCACCGTCTAATTTAAATACCCTTAACTCATATTTATAGCGATCAAATACTACATAATAAGGAACACGCAGAATCTGCTCATATACTTCCCATTTTCCTGGTGGTTGCTTGATATCTCGCAATGTCTGCCCCAAGTCTTCTTTCTCAGTACCTGGCGACAGCAATTCAACCACAATAAAAGGATTAACCCCCTCTTGCCAAACCACATAACTTAAGCGTAAATCCCGTTGTTCATAGAGACGGTAAACACCTAAAACGGCAAAACAATCTGGTCGCTTATGCCACAGTGGATGGCGCGGGTCATAAAAAAACCACCGACTGGTGGGGAGGGTTTTTCTAATGGCTTAGTGTTTGAGAAACACTAACTTCTTAATAGGTAACTATGAATCGCTCCAAAATGGTTAAGTACATACGGCTTTGGTTCGACAAATCTGGAACTACTTTCATCAGCTAACCAGTTTTTTA
>NZ_JAYGHD010000426.1:1631-9602 GCF_034932245.1 Nostoc sp. UHCC 0251 | reverse complement strand
CATGACCTTTGTGAAGGTTGGCAGCTTGCAAAAGAGACTTAACGGGAAAAGTCAGATAAAGCTTTTACCTCACGGCAGAAATTTACCAATCATTGTCTATACAGGTAGAGAAATTAGCAAAGCTCAAGAAACAGAACTCAGACGGATTGCTGAAACAATCATCATTAAAGATGTGCGATCGCCCGAACGTCTCCTTGACGAAACAGCATTATTTTTACACCGAATCCAAGCAAATTTACCTACACCCAAACGAGAAATACTTGAACAACTGCATTCCATAGACCACTTACTCGCTGGCAAGAAAGCGCTAATTGTCGATGACGATGTGCGTAATATCTTTGCGCTGACAAGTATGCTGGAGCGTTATCAAATACAAGTGTTATATGCTGAAAACGGCAGAGAGGGGATAACCCTGTTGGAAACTACACCAGATATTGATGTCGTTTTGATGGATGTCATGATGCCAGAAATGGATGGTTACGAAACAACACGCTTAATCCGCCAAAACGAGCAATTTAAATCTTTGCCGATTATTGCACTGACCGCTAAAGCCATGCAAGGCGATCGCGAGAAGTGTATTGAAGCAGGCGCATCTGATTACATTACCAAACCCGTAGATACTGAGCAACTGCTTTCACTATTACGCGTTTGGCTATACCGTTAATCAAAAGCAGGGGGAGCAGGGGAGGCAGGGGGAGCAGGGGGAGCAGGGAGCAGAGAAAAGGGATTATTATGAGACATCTTGAGGGTAGAGTGGCATTGGTAACAGGTGCTACGCGGGGGATTGGTAGGGGAATTGCTATTGGTTTGGGTGAGGCTGGGGCAACTGTATATGTTACCGGGCGCAGCCTCAACAACTCTTCCGGTGATGGAGTTTCAGGGAGTCTTAGCGAAACCCAAGCGGCCATAGAGGAAGTTGGTGGTGTGTGCATTCCCGTCCAAGTAGACCACAGCGACGATGAGCAGGTGCGTTTGCTGTTTGAGCGCATCCAAGATGAACAGGATGGACAACTCGACCTACTGGTGAATAATGCTTACTCAGGAGTTCAGGCATTAAAAAACGCCTATGGACAACCCTTTTGGGATTGTGAACCAAGTATTTGGGATGCTAGCAATAACGTTGGTCTTCGTAGCCACTATATTGCGAGTGTTTTTGCTGCCCGAATGATGACTAAGCGTAACTCTGGACTAATTTGCACCATTTCCTCATGGGGTGGAATGTCTTATCTTTTTAAGACAGTATATGGTGTTGGTAAAGCAGCTTGCGATCGCCTAGCAGCTGATATGGCTGTTGAGTTAAAACCTCATAATGTGGCTTCTGTTTCAATTTGGCCAGGTATTGTTGGGACTGAGCTTTTTTCCCGTTTTGCTTCTGAAATGAATCAAAGCAATGCTACTGAAAAGAATAACTCATTTCTTAGCGATCGCTACAACTGGGAAACTCCCTTATTAACTGGACGGGCGATTGCTGCACTTGCTGGTGAGCCAAATGTCATGCGCCATACAGGACGTGTGCAGATTGTTGCCGAACTAGCTAAGAAATATGGAATTGTAGATGAAAATGGCGATCAACCTGCATCGCTACGTTCTTTGCGTTTTTTGCTGCCAGCTGCATTACCTGTACTGAGAAATTACTCATGGCTTATACCCGATATTAAAGTGCCGTGGTCACTACTGCTACTGGGGGCACTTAGTTCGCCTAAGATTTAATGAGCATTGGGCAATACGCTTGGGTTAAGCAAATTTATCTGTTAAGGCAGGCAGGGGGAGCAGGGGAGGTAGGGGGAGAGAAAGAAACAACTGTATTTAAAGCTATTCCGGTAGTAAAAATTACTAAAAATTTCTCTTTACTCTCTCTGCTCCCCCTGCTCATTTCACGATGACCTCACTTTTTTGCGTTGCTTCAAAGTGGCATTGGTCACAAATCGGTTAAGCTTTTAAACAAAGCGACCGCTTGATTGTTTGCGGCGAATCCCAATCACACTTGAGCGTGGTGGCCCCTCAGAATTCCCCTCAATGTTACTGGGCCAATTACTACCACGAGGCACACTGCGTTTTTGAGTAAACAAAGTGCCATCCAAGTTCAAAATCTCAATATCTCGGCTGAGAGTTTGCTGAGGGGTGAATGGAACTTCTTCACCAGGATGCTGCACCGAAATAATCAGTGTATCGCCAACGAAAGTAGGCCCGGTCAACTCACAGCGTGGTGGCCCATAAGCAAAAGGTACAACTTCCCCAGCATCAGAACCACTGGTGGGAATGAAGAAAAGAAAGTTATTGCCAAAAACCCCAATCAGGTTAGAAGTTCTGACATTAAAATTAGAATCATCTGCGCTAGGTGAGTTAGAACCCACTACCCGATGGTCTACCCGTAATACTTCTGGGTTAGCGCCTGTGCTGAAACCATTGTGGGCTTCAGTAGACATATCAGTGACACCCCAAATGTTACCTTGGCTATCAAATGCCAAGTTATCTACGTTAGCAAAGCCATCTCCCGGTTCTGCACCTGCTTCACCACCTTTAGCAAATCGCTGCCAACGGAAGGTTGTACCTGTGCCATCAGCACTATCTTCGATAATTTTAAAAAGTGACCCTGAAGGCTGTGCCGCGTTGACTTTAGCACTGTACTTAGAAACCACAAAGATTCGTGAATCAGGATAGCCATCTCCTGAAGGCGCACCATCTGTGTAAGCGATAAAGACTTCGTTATGATTTCTCGGATTGACTTCTATATCTTCAGGGCGAGCCGTTGGAGTTCCGCCAATTAGATTAGCAGCTAAAAAAGCATCAACCAAAACTGCACCTTGGCTGGTGTAGAAATCAGACAACTTTTTGCCCTTGTATGCAGGTATAGCTTCAGCCTCACCATAAGAGCTAATAGTTCCGTCTTCGGTAATTGTTTCTATTGTGACAACAATTGACCCACCATTTTCAGTTTGTCCTAAAATACCACTGCGCTTTGGTAGCCGAGTATTACCATTATTAGAAGCTTTGCCCAATGCGGCAATTTCTACAGAAGCGAGAGTTGATGGTGGAATCGGATTTGTCGGCGTATCTAGTTTTAGAGGAATCCATTGCCCTGTACCGTTGGCATTGTAACGGGCGACATATAAAGTGCCGCTTTCAAATAAGCCACTATTGTTTTTATCAGTGGGATTTGTAACTGTACCAGAACTGACAAACTTCCAAGTGTGTCCCCCGCGCCGATCATCTCCCATATAACCCACTAATGGTTGTCCAGCTTTCGCACGCACAGCGATATTTTCATGGCGGAAGCGACCTAAAGCAGTATGTTTGCGTGGACGGAAACTTTGGCTCGATGGATCAATTTCTACCATCCAGCCGTATTTTTCGCCAACTAAGCCAAATGTAGCTCCTGTTGTGCCTTCAATGTAGCTTGTTTGTGTGCCATTGGGATTAACAAATTCCTGAACTCCTACAAAAGAGCTTGGACTGGCTTGAAAGTTTTCTTCAGCTGACAAGACAGTTCCCCAAGGAGTTGTACCGCCAGAACAGTTAAATCCGGTGCCGATGATTTTGTTACCTAGTCCGTCAGAACTAAGGGAGAAAACTTCTGTCGCACTTGGCCCAGTACCAATTAGATAATTGTTGTCTCCTTGCTGGTAACTTCTGCTACCCCAAGATGTGATGTTTTGATAATTATCAGTGCGATCGCGATTAATTGCTAAACCAGAAAGTCCGTGAATGCGGCGGTTATTCGGGTCATGCACCACAGCAAAGCGCCCACTGCGGTTTGGGCGGGCAATCCGCACAACAGAGCCACCGATGTTATACATGAATTCACCCAAGACTTCGATATTAGTTCTGTCTTCTGGTAAATCTCGACCAATGATTAGGGGGTAAGATGTGGGGAATCCTCCTAAACCGCTATCAATTAAGAAGCCAGGTACAGTCGTAGAAAATGGGTAGGAGATGTATTCGTGATTGTTCCAAAGGTAGCCGTCATTGGGGTTTCTCCCATCAACGGGAATAAAGCTGGTGTAGTCGCTATTGTAGCCAAAGTAATCTTCTTTATTTGGAAAAACGCGATCGCCCCAACTCACAATTACATACCGTTCGTATTCCGGTGGAACCACAACATCGTCTACTATGCTGTAGCTACTTAACTGGGCATTAGCAGAGGGTTGTAATACATTTCCTTGCTCAATTCCTGTTGGTAAGTAGCTTGTTTGTTGTGTGTAAATCGGTAAAGGATGGGGCAACCGAATTGGGGTAAATTTTAGGGGTTGAACCGCATCAGCAGCATTACCGCCAAAAAATTTTTCTCCAAACGCAGGAGCTAGAATAGTTGCACCAGCGCTTACACCAAAGAAAGCCAGTAACTGTCTACGTGAAAATTTAGTCATTAGATTACCTCTTGTTAGGAATAACTGAAATCAGTAGCCTAAAATCTTTGTCATTTCTTGTCTATAAAATGATTAATAATAAACAAGAATCATTTGTTACTCATCGTTATCAAATATTTCAACTATTGGCTGCATCTAGTCACTCAGATTTTCAGCAAATTAATATTAGAAAACAGATACATATTCAGCAACAATTACTCTTTCTTCTCAGGAGTATCAATAATTTCTTCAACTTTATAACTAATTGTTTGGCATAAATAATATTAATTTACCTTTATAACTATGTAGGTATACCTTTACCAATAACATCAATCTTAAGAAGTAAAAATATTTATATCTCAAGGATGTTTATTGGAGAATTTGCTATTTTTAACGCCTACTTAAAATCTTGTTAACCTTGTGATTTCTAATTTGAGCTATAGAGAGATATATAAATAGCTTTTGTAGTAAATACAGTATTGAAAGTTAAAGCTGAAAATTAAGGAGTAAATAATGAATAGGGTTGTTTTTTCTATTGTTAGTATCTTTGCAAGTTTGGCTCTACCTAATGCTGCCCTAGCTGCAATCATCAACGGTGGCTTTGAAAATAGCTTTGACAATTGGCAAACATTAGGCGATTACAGAGTAGAGACTTCAGCTTTCGGGAGTGGGACAGTAAAAGGAAATTCTCAAGCTTTTCTATCAACTGCTTATAATGAAGTGGTTGGTGTTGACGAAAATGGTGGAGAAGTTCTAGGAGGAAGTGCCGCTCCTGCTGCCTACATCACAGGCATTGCTGAGAACTCATTAGAAAGTTTTCTAGATGTATCATCTTTCTTTGGAGAAAACTTTCTAGCAGATGCGATTGAGGGTTCTGCTATCAAACAAACTTTCACAGCACAAGCAGGAGAAACCTTATCTTTTGCTTGGAACTTCCTCACCAATGAGTCAGTTGGCGATAATAGCAATCCTGATTTTAATGATTTCGCTTTCGCAACTGTGAGTAATAACTCTCAAAACTTATTTTTCAGATTGGCAGATACCACTACAGAGTTTTTGCCTAGAAATTCTGATTCGAACTTTTTTGAAGAAACCGGATTTAAAACTTTTTCTTTTACCCTACCAACTAATGGTGAATATACCTTAGGCATTGGGGTTGTAGATGTAGGTGAACCAACAATAATTTCTGGGCTGCTTGTTGATCAAGCGCAAGCTATTCCCGAAACAAATTCAACATTTAGTCTGTTAATTTGGGGAATTTTAGGAGCCTTCTCGGCGCTCAAGCATAGTCAAAAATCGCGTTATTAGTTCAGGCTAAACAATTAGGATTGTGTTGGAATAATCAACACTTAACCTGATTGCAAAGAAGCATTAAAGTTGCGCTGTTAAACTTTGCTGTGATTCAAACGCGACAATAAGGGGAGTATATGCAAAACTTCAACTTCGAGCGCTTGCTCTCAAGTCGCCTGAGACGGCGACAAGTATTAATTGGGGCTGGAGCCTTAACTGGTTTTGCGATCGCTAATCAATTCTCTAACAAAGTTCTCGCCCAGCCCCGATTCTCTAATTATCCTTTTAGTCTGGGTGTTGCTTCCGGTGAACCACTTCCAGATAATGTAGTGCTGTGGACGCGTTTAGCCCCCGATCCGCTCAATGGTGGCGGGATGCCACAATATAATGTTCCAGTGCAGTGGCAGGTTGCTACCGACGAAAAGATGCAGCAAGTTGTCCGCAGGGGCACACAGATGGCTACTCCAGAATTGGGACACTCTGTTCATGTAGAAGTACAAGGATTACAACCCGCCCGTTGGTACTGGTATCAGTTTAGGGTGGGCAATGAAGTTAGCCCAATCGGACGGACTCGCACTGCTCCTAATCCGCGCGATCGCGTTGAGCGCTTCCGCTTTGCCTTCGCTTCCTGTCAAAACTGGCAAAGCGGTTATTATGCCGCCTACAAAAATATGGCTCAAGAGGATTTGGACTTAGTGGTTCATCTCGGTGATTATATTTATGAAGGCGCACCGAGTACAACTGCGCTGCGATCGCACGATGGCAATGGTGAACCATTTACCTTGCAGGAGTACCGTAACCGCCACGCTCTGTACAAGACTGACCCACACCTACAAGCAACTCATGCTGCATTTCCTTGGCTAGTCACTTGGGATGACCACGAAGTTGACAATAACTGGGCAGACGAAATTCCTCAAGACCCCGAACTACAATCACGTTCGGTGTTCCTTGCCCGTCGTGCTGCTGCTTTTCAGTCATACTACGAACACATGCCACTGCGGGACTTCTCAAAGCCTAGAGGTCTTGATTTGCAGCTTTACCGACGGTTGACTTTTGGCGATCTTGTTGAATTCAATGTCTTAGATACCCGCCAGTACCGTACCAATCAACCCTGTGGTGACGGGCGTAAGCCGCGATGCGCTGAAGCTACTGACCCAACTGCCACAATGACTGGTTCGGAGCAAGAGCGGTGGCTGTTTGAGGGACTAAATCGCTCTGGCGCACGCTGGAACGTCATTGCCCAACAGACTATCATGGCTCAGTTTGACTACAATACCGGAGTTGAAAAAGTCTTTAACCTTGACCAGTGGGACGGTTATGTTGCCTCTCGCAATCGCATTCTCGGTTTCATCCAGCAACGCCGCCCCTCAAACCCCGTAGTCATTACTGGTGACTGGCATTCTAGCTGGGTTAATGACCTTAAGGCTAACTTTGACGACCCCAACTCACAAACAGTAGCAACTGAGTTTGTTGGTACTTCGATCAGTTCAAGTTGTCCTTGGACATTCGACGTAGAAGCAGCATTGCCACAGAACCCGTGGGTAAAATATTTCAATGGGAGACTGCGCGGTTATGTTCGCTGCGATCTCAACCGCGAACGCTGGCGTACTGACTACCGACTGCTGCCTCAGTCTCAACCTACCGGAATTGCAGTGTCTGATCCAAATGCTCCTGTCATTACAGCGGCTTCCTTCGAGTTGCCAAATCAGGGAGTTGTAGCGCAAGTCTAGTAGGTATCAAGCCGAGATGTTTGTAATTTTCTGCAATATGAGTTTAAAAAGCTTGATTTTCCGTTGTAAATAGAGGCTTTTTTGACTCTGATGTAGCGAATTCTCAAAGGCAGACAGGATAAGGTTTTTTAGACCATCTTACAGGAAATCATAAGGGTTTCGGCTCAATGCCAACTAGATTACACGATTAAGGAGCTTTTTGCTTACGCTAAGAGTGCGATCGCCACCGGAAAGGGCGGGTACGCCATCGCACGTTTACTATGTATTTTCTAGTACATTACTAGCCAGTTGTGGCGTACCCCTGCGGGGAAGCAAGCTACGCGCAGCGTCTCCAAGAGTTGCGATGACCGAGCGCTGTGGGTTGGCTGCTGAGTTCTACAGCGTTGGGTCAACTTAGGACATTTAGCAAATTTATCTTTGAGAGGCAATTCAATCAGTCAGTTAAATGTAATTCAAAATTTCAATAGCTAAAAATGAATAATTTAAGTTATAAATTATCAGGTTTCACTACATATTTAACACCTGAGACGGCGACAAGTTTTGATTGGGACTGGAGCCTTAACTGGTTTTGCGATCGCTAATCAATTCTCTAACAAAGTTCTCGC
>NZ_JAYGHD010000426.1:0-1531 GCF_034932245.1 Nostoc sp. UHCC 0251 | reverse complement strand
CCAGCCCCGATTTTCTAATTATCCTTTTAGTTTGGGTGTTGCTTCCGGGCGCAGTTGAGATGGGACTTCCCGCCAAAAGAGTGGAATTGCTATCAAACCAGAAATTAACTGAATGCCAGCAAAAATAGCCAGAGCTATACCAAACCCAAAGTGCAGTAACTCTCCAAAAATAAGGCTACCAACACCAAATCCAGTAAATAGGGTAAACACTTTGAGTCCCATCGTTTGACCTAAATTACTGCCATCCCCCAAGTCAGTCACAATACCTACAAACAAAGGTTGCGTCAGGTCGTATCCCAAAGATAAGAACAGAACCGCTATCGTCGTGACATATGCGGGAATACCGAAAATCATCACAAGACCAGCTAAGGCCGCCATCACTAGTCCTAACGGAACTAGCCAACGTCTTCCCCAACGATCAACACATCGACCAATTAAGGAACTCAACAGTAATCCAGGTATGCCGTAGCCGAGAATAGTCAAACCAATGCTCAAGGCATCCATGTTGTAACGTTGTGACAAATACAACCCTAACCAAGTATATACACCAGAGTGGTAAATCCCGTTCCACAAAACATAAGCATAGGTTCGTTGCCCGCGAAAAGTAATTAATATCTGGCTGTATCCTCTAAATATCTCACGAATACTAGGTAATTTATCAATACTGGGTGTATCGAATAGAGCGCCGTAAAGATGAAGCCGCCAAAGTACAACAGCAGCAAGAACAGCCGTACCGATAAATAGCAATCTCCAACCCAAAAACGGTTCAAGAATTGCGCCACCCGCAGAACCTGCCGCCATTCCTCCTTCCATCGCTGCAAACACCAGCCCTAGTTTGCTACCTCGTTGCTCAAAAGGAAATAAATCAGCAATCAATGCAAATGTGAGTGGAATAACGCCACTGGCTCCAAGTCCAGTCAGCAGCCGCCAAGCCGCCATTTGCGAAGCTGTCTGAGCCGTTGCGGTCAAAGCTGTACAAATTACAAAAATTGCCAGCGAGATGCGAATTACAGGCCATCGTCCGAATCGATCTGATAGCACACCGTAGAACAATGCCATTAGTGCGTAAGATAACATGTAGGCTGGAACGATAAATCCAATTTCCTGAACTGGAACGTTAAACACTTCAGCCAAACGTGGAATCAGGGGAGCGATCATATATCCCTGAAGAAAAATTAAACCAGCTGCGATCGCAAGTAAGCTAAACAGGCTTTGATGTTGCTTGAAACGAATTGTGCGATCAGCTGCTTCAGCATGAGGTAGATGCTCAATATGCTTTTTGCGGTTGGGCATGGATTCTAAATCTCCTAATTCACTTTCCGCCCTAAGGTCTGGACACTAAAAATTTAGAAAAGTCAAAGTTTCATGACAATTATGTTAACATTAATTACTTTCGTCTCAAAATTGTTACTCATCAGAAATTGCAGTATCAGCAATACTCGCTATATATAGGACTAGTATTTGATTTATGAAAAGATCTAAGTATATGTAGGGGAGCCAGCCGCATGGGCGGGTTTCCCGACTTGAGCGG
>NZ_JAYGHD010000425.1:0-9605 GCF_034932245.1 Nostoc sp. UHCC 0251 | reverse complement strand
GAACGAGTTCCGAGAGGCTCTGCCTCTTGTCAAGCTATGGAGGCGGAGCCTCCGAAAATGGGTTCCCAGCCTCCAGGCTGGGAACCAGTTGGGGCAAGGGCTGTATCTTAACTTAGTGCCATTCGAGCCAGTACGTTGCTTTTCCAAAGTTGAAATGACTGGCTCACCAAAATTCAGAGTCCAGAATAGTTATTCCGGATTTCTCAAGGCAATAGGCAATAGGCAATAGGCAATAGGCAAGAAGCCTCTTTGAGGTACACTGAACTTTTTCACGCAATGAAATATGAGTTTTATAGGTAAAAAATATAGATAAATTCAAGTTGTAAGAATCTACTTTAGATAACAATACGAAATAATCGCCGCAGTCAAATGACCAGCAGCGATCGCCATCTGAATAAATTGCTTTCTCAACTTAGATATTAGTGCAAAACTAGCGCTTTATCTGTTTCCTCCCAAGGCAATACGCCAATATCTAACCTACCCACATGACCGTAGGCGGCAAGCTTTTTATAAAATCCGCCTTTGACGATCGCAGGCAAGTATCTGAGATTAAACTCCCGAATAATTCCTGCTAGGCGAAAATCAAAATTCTTTTCGAGAATTACGGCAATTTCTTCATCAGAAATCTTACCTGTGCTAAAGGTTTCTACCTGAATGCTTACAGGTCGAGAAAGTCCTACAGAATAGGTGAGTTGTACTTCACATTCCTCAGCTAAACCTGCCGCAACTATATTCTTCGCAGCATAACGAGCAGCATAAGCTCCTATTCTATCTATACGTGTGGGGTCTTTGCCACTTAGCGCTGCACCACTATGCCGAGAATATTCGCCGTAAGTATCTATTGCATTTTTTCTACCTGTTAAACCAGAATGAACAGAAGGGCCACCAATCGCAAAGGGATCGTCAGAGTCAATAAATATTCTGGTGTTAGCATCGGGTTTGAGATCTTCATCTGCAAACACAACATCAATGACACTTTCTCGCAAATCTTCTTGAAGGCGCTTGAGATTAGCTCCATTTGGTCCCAATTGCTTACTCTGACTGGCAATCATCGTAATACTATAAATTCGATGCGGTTTGCTGTCTTTGTATTCAATTGCTACCTGAGTTTTACCATCAGGAGCAAGGTACGGCAAAATTTTCTCCTCCCTAACAGTAGTCAGTCTTCTGGCTAATTGGTGTGCCAGCCAAATGGGAAGCGGCATCAAAGCTTTAGTTTGATTGCAAGCAAAACCGAATACCGTCACCTGGTCTTTCACCGAAATGTTTTCTATCTCTTCTTCCGAGAGTTTTTTTTCATCCCAACAGCGATTGTCAATACGCGGCAATTCCTTCAAGCTAGTCATGATGCTACAGGTTTTGGCATTAAAGTCAGGCTGGTCATAACCAACTTGCTTAATTACCTGTCTGGCAATTTTTGTAAAATCCACGATCGCATCGGAATCAAATCTAGCAGAAATGAAGACAATCGCAGTCGATACCGCACATTCGGTAATGACTCTGGCAAATGGATCTCGCCGGAGAAATTGATCGACAATTGCATCGCTAATTTGATCGCAAAGTTTATCGGGATGTCCTTCGGTGACAGATTCCGATGTAAACAAAAAATCTTTTTTCATAGATTTCTCCCCGGCCCTATTTGCTTTGTACCTTCGTTAACTACAAATGGCACTAAGGCGCTAGTACCAATCACAGCACCATCGAGAAGATTAATAGGCGTCAGGTTCAGCAATTGCCTGAGTCCTGGTACTGCTGCTGCTATTATTTGCAGACCAAAGGAAGTTAAGAGCGCCACAGTTAAGTAGCGGTTGGCTGGTAGTTTTTCCGAGCTAAAAATACTGTGCTGTGGCGAACGACAACTTAGAGTATGTAGTAGTTGCGCCATTGTTAGACTCATAAAACCGAGGGTGCTGGCTTGTGCGCCAATGCCATAGCGGCTGATTGCGTAGCCATAGGCTGTTAAGGAACTAACAGAAATTGTGGCTGATTCAAAAATGATTCTCTGAAAATCCGATGTTTTAATAATTCGTTCTTCAGGATTGCGGGGTGGTTGACTCAGTACATCTGGTTCTGGTGGTTCCAATGCCAAAGCTAATCCAGGGAAGATATCTGTTACCAGATTCAGCCACAACAGTTGCATGGCAGTTAAAGGCTCACCAATACCCGCAGCTGTCGCTACTAGCATCACCATGATTTCGCTTATGTTCGTGGACAGCAGGAAATGCACAGATTTTCTGATGTTGTTATAAATTGTTCTTCCATGACTGACAGCAATAATCATGGTTTCCAAATTGTCATTTTCTAAGACAATATCTGCAACTTCCCGTGCTGCATCTGTGCCTGTATGTCCCATTGCGATGCCAACATCAGCTACCTTCAAAGCAGGTGCATCATTGATGCCATCTCCAGTCATGGAAACAACTTTACCTGCACTTTGGAGGGCTTGGACGATTTGTAACTTATTGGCAGGACTAACTCTAGCAAAAACATTAACGCGATCGCACAGTCCTTTCATCAACTCTGGATCAAGGTTGTTGAGGTCAGTTGAATCGAGGATTTCTAGTTGCTCACCTCGGCTCAAATTCAACTCTTTACCAATCGCATAAGCTGTGGGGCTTTGATCTCCAGTGATCATGACTGTATTAATCCCCGCCTGATGGAAAACACCCATCAAATCTTTCACACCATTTCTAATTGGGTCTGCCATGCCAATCAGACCTAACCAAATCACATTATGCTGAACGTTACCATTTGTTTGTGCTTCATCGATGTGGGTATAAGCTGCCCCTAGTATCCGCAGTCCTTTGCCAGCCATGACTTCGTTTTCGTTTTCGATGGCAAATCTGTCTGCTTCTGTTAGCGGTACTAACTCACCATTCTTAATCTGCTGAGTAGACATTTCCAGCACTTCTGAAGGACTACCCTTAATTGCCACAAGTAACTTTTCAGTACGACGCGATGACGACGGACGACCCCGACGTTTTTTCTGTGCTGTTAATGGTTGTAAGGAGCCAATTTCAGTTGTGACAGGAATCAAAGGTAAAGTTTGTGGAACGGCATCTGCTGAATTCGAGGATGGGGTATCCTCGTGTTTCATGGTATGCACCGTACTCATGAAATTTTGATGTTCTGAACGGTGGTTAGTTCGGCAACAAAAATAATTTTCTTTGAGTTGGATGACATCTACCCCAGCACTGATTGCCAGATAAATCAAAGCATTCTCTGTGGCAGAGCCTTTGACTACATACTCGCCATTTGAATTTTTGTGGACTTCACTCTCATTGCACAGTACTGAGACATGAATCAGCTTTAAGAGATGATCACTGTTGTAGGGGTTAATATCTTGTGATTGGGCAATAAATTTGCCGTCAGCTGACACTTGGATGGATGTTGTATCTGTATATAGCTCAACCACAGACATTTTATTTTCTGTGAGTGTGCCTGTTTTATCCAAGCAGATTGTCTGTACAGAACCCAAGGTTTCCACAGCATCCAGGCGACGGATGAGGACGTTATGCCGTCGCATATTGGCGATTCCCAAAGCCAGAGTTGTAGTTGCAATAGTTGGCAACCCTTCTGGAACCGCAGCCACAGCTAAAGATATGGATGATTTCAACATTTGAATCACGCCATATCCCCGCAACAAACCGATACCGAAGACTAACGCACACACAGCCCCCGATACTACAACAAGTTGATTACCCGCTTGGTCGAGTTGTTTTTGCATGGGCGTTTCTGGCGTTTGGCTCTCAGAAACCAGAGTGTGAATTCTACCCATTTCGGTAAATCTGCCTGTAGCTACAACTACAGCCAATCCTTGACCACCAGTGACTAAGGTTCCCATGTAGACCATATTCACGCGATCGCCAAGGGGTATATCCTGTTTGCTAAGGGGTTCAGTACTTTTGGGAACAGGTAAACTCTCACCTGTCAATGCAGACTCATCAACAGTCAAACGATTGCCTTCAATCAGTCTGGCATCCGCTGGCACATAACTGCCAGGTCTGAGTACTAAAACATCTCCTAAAACAATCTCGGTGGCGCTGATTTCTTGAGAAATTCCATCTCTAATTACCACAGCAGATGGTTTGACCAGATGCTTCAGTGAGTTAATAATCTTTTCTGAGTTGTTTTCTGTGGCGTAGCCAATCACAGCATTTATGAATACAACCCCCATAATTACTACAGCATCAGCAACTCCCCCAGTAGCAATTGACAGACCAGCAGCTACACTCAGTAACCCTACTGGTAAAGATTTAAATTGGTCAACAAAAATACTCAACTTAGAGCGAGTTTCAGATTCGGGTAGGACATTTGCCCCATATTTCTGCAACTTTGATTGAGCACTATTAGTAGATAATCCTGATGTTACTGATGTGTGTAAATCAGCGATCGCAGTATTTGCTTTTAAGATATGCCAGGGTAAAATTTGTTGCTCCTGACCTAATGTAGCCAGTTTGCTAATTTTGTGTGTCAGGTCTTTTGTTTTTGAGAGCGAGGATAAATGTTGAGTTTTATCCTTAACTCGACCGTTAACAGATGTCTGAGCTAAAGATTCTGTAACTTTTCCCTGGAAATCTAAGACAATTTTTTTGATCAGCAGTGCGATCGCTTTTGGGCTAAAGTCTGGTAAAAAAAATACCAGTACATTGCCTGTTAATGGATTAGCAAAGACATCCTTAATACCTGCTTCATTGTTAAGTTTTAACTCAATGTACTGTTTGAGTGACTGCGAATGATGGAGCCTATCAACCTTATATCTAGCTCTTCCTTTGACAGCAGTATGTATTGCCCGAACAATAGGATTCCTACTGGGGCGGGACTTGGAAAAATCATTGTTCATTTGTCCAAATATGCTGAACTTTGCAACGAGAGTAGTTATGTTTCGACTCAGGTCAAATGCATCTCATACTCAGATGCTTGAGAATTTGAGGGAAGGGTCAGGTTCCAGAGCTACAGGTTCTTCCTGCTCTCTTTTCCCTTTCTCCTCACATTTGCCACAAGAGCGATCCAATATTGTTGATCCAAAAAGCCAATTCCTTCTTTTAAGAATAATTTGTTAAACAAAAACTGCTTACTTGCATCAACATTTCTTGATAAACCGAGTTTTCCACAGATAGTCACTACAGGCTATACAGCTCCTGCTTCTCGCAGTGCCAATCGCTCTAGGCCCACGTCCTTAGAACTGCTTTGCGATCGCCACTGCTTGTTGGGCAAGATGAACAAGATGGCAGATTTTAGACCCTTGATTAAGGTTTTCGCGCTGCTTAATACCCGTTCCCAACTGTTTGTTCTCACCTGTCGATGCTTAATAGCTGTACGCGCTTTGTTGATGTTACGTGTACCGTCAATCAGGTTGATCAGAGCATCAAAGATGGCTCTGGCAACTGATTTTGCTGTAACTGGGGCGGGCATTGCTACATTTGGGGCACTTTGAATCAGATTGACTAGATGTGATCGCATTTGCTGATCTGAAACTACCCCTAGTTGGTAATGGATCACAATAGATGCGGCTGAAGAGTTAATCCGTACATTTGTAGTCTTAGGGTCTGATTCTATCAATCGCTGGAGTTTATCGGCATACTCAGAATCTTTGGCTAGCAGAGGAATACGAAAACGAATCCGTCCCGCAATCGCATGGGCAACACTATAAGATATGTATTGGGGCGGCGTTGTTTTACTAGCTACGCTCTTAGTTGCTTTTTTACTTTGTTGTTGATGCGGATCATTGACAACAGTTTTTTCATAATTAGTCAGTTTTTTCGCAGTCATAATCTCATATTTCGGCCTCAATATAAAAAAATGAAGCTAATCTTCAGCTAAATGCTGAAGATGTGCGGTTGGAATTTTTTAAGGAAGTGAATCACCTTTGGGTAGACCAAGAGCTGTTACCTACGGTTGCTCGTTGTCACCTTGGGATAATCCGAATTGTTGCCAAAGTGTTTTAATTTGTTCATATGCCTCTAGAGTACCGATCTTACCTCCGGTTTCTAGACAGCAGATGTAATCAACCTTAATCGCAAATTCCCGGAAGCTGGCGTTAAATACTACATTTTCTGGCTTAGAATCGCCATAATAGCGACTACGCGGGTGCAAGAACTCATCTTTTTCTGCCATTTTTTTGCCCTACTTCAGCAATGAATACCTTCTGTCACTATGCTCTGCGATTACACCAGGAGCACCAGCATTTTCAACAAACTCAACAATTTGAGATGTCATAACAGATATCTCCACTCAACAATGTGTTTCACTCTATGTTCAATGTTGTTCAATATACAGTATTTAACCTTACCTTAACCACTCTTGTTTACGCTCCTTCTGAGGATAGATCATCACCTCATCACACTTTACAATTTATTAATTTGAATTTTCGTCATGAATGAATCCTTCAATGAATCAACTCAAAAATAAATTTCTCTGAAGATTTTTACTATACCTTTAGGGATAAAACACATAGTATTTTTTTTGATTTCAAATATCTTTAATGATTTTTATAACTAGTTAGGATGTCTACAGTATTGTTATATTTGTGTTAATATAAATAATATAAATTTAGGGAAATAGAGTAAAAATTTATATATCAAAGCTCTCAAATCACTTGAAAAGGAGAGTAACAAAAAAAAGTATTGATTATGACTGAAGGCAGAGCAAGAGTTGCTCCGCCCTTGAATTCTTTTTCAATTTTACCTATCTCTTCACCACTCCTTATCTAGTAGAGATTCAAATTCAGCTTGTAAGGCGGTGATATCCGCCAATCTTGTGACTAGTAAATTATCCCTACCAGCATCGCTCAAACGGACTTTCCAATAACGAATACTGTCTGAGTTGTTCAACCAGAACTGAATCACGGTATCTACCACTTGATCCAGATTCCAATCCCACTTTGCTGGAACTGATTCTACCGATTCTAGAAATGTATCTAGTGTACATGTATGCATTCCTAAGTATTCCACGCCGTGCTGGGGTGGTTTTTGCCCATTTTGCTGTTGGTGATTAAAAAACTGTAAAAGTGGAGATACTCCTACAATATCAAAAGTGTATTTCATGCTAGCACTCCCAGTTTTAAATTACTTACAGTAAAGCTTTAGTTTTTTTCTAGCATAATGTATAACAAGTAGCTAAAGCATCTAGAGAAAGTATAGTTTTTGTCTATATCATAGGCATTAAATCTAAGTCATGAATTAGCACTAACAAGCCTTGAGTGCTAATCTTTTTTAATTTTGATTTATTATTAAAGAGCTTCAGTGATTAATTAAGAAACTTTCAGGTTCACCAAGTCGATTTGCGAGGCTATTAACTTCTGTCAGGATTTTCGGAGTTGTTATAAGTATTTGAAATTTTGCAATAAATGCTAGCAGAAGCTCATATTTTGGAGTGCTCAACCGAGCTAGGATTCCCGTAACAAGCATCCAAGTGAATGACTTCTACCCCTCAGATTTTTCCCAGTTTGCGGGCTAAGGTAGATTTACCAGTACCCCCAGAACCAATAAACAAGATTTTCTTCAAGCTCATGAGGGTAAGCATTACTCACCCAAATAACCGTCTTCAGGGCAACTCAATACGCCGCTACAATAGTACCCTAAGAAGGATTATGCCGAAATAGTGATATTATGACGACTGCTACGACTGTAAAAACTGAGTATGAAGCGATTATTGGTCTAGAAACCCATTGTCAGCTGAGTACCAACACCAAAATTTTCTCTAATAGCTCTACGGCATTCGGTGCTGACCCCAATACTAACATTGACCCGGTTTGTATGGGTTTACCTGGAGTCTTACCTGTACTCAATGAAAAAGTATTAGAATACGCCGTCAAGACAGGGTTGGCACTGAATTGTCAAATCGCTAGATATAGCAAGTTTGACCGGAAACAGTATTTTTATCCTGACTTACCCAAAAATTACCAAATTTCTCAATACGATCTACCGATCGCAGAACATGGTTGGTTAGAAATTGAGTTGGTAGATTCTGAGGGAAACCCCACTCGCAAACGCATTGGTATTACGCGTCTGCACATGGAGGAAGATGCTGGAAAATTGGTACACGCAGGTAGCGATCGCCTTTCCGGTTCTTCCTATTCTCTGGTAGACTACAATCGCGCAGGTGTACCATTAGTGGAAATTGTCTCGGAACCCGATTTGCGTTCTGGACTAGAAGCTGCTGAATATGCCGAAGAGCTGCGCCGGATTGTGCGGTATCTCGGCGTGAGTGACGGTAATATGCAAGAAGGATCTCTGCGTTGCGATGTCAACATCTCTGTGCGTCCTGTGGGACGAGAAGAATTTGGCACCAAGGTAGAAATTAAGAACATGAACTCGTTCAGCGCCATTCAACGGGCGATTGACTACGAAATTGAGCGTCAAATCGCCGCCATCGAAGCAGGCGATCGCATCATCCAAGAAACTCGGCTGTGGGAAGAAGGCGCTCAACGCACAAGTAGTATGCGGGTGAAGGAAGGCTCTAGCGATTACCGCTACTTCCCCGAACCAGATCTAGCACCAATTGAGGTGACAGATGCAGAATTAGAGCAATGGCGCAGCGAACTACCAGAATTACCAGCCCACAAACGCCATCATTATGAAAGTGAGTTGGGGCTTTCGGCTTATGATACGCGGGTGTTGACAGAAGATCGTTCAATAGCGGAATATTTTGAAACTGCGATCGCATCTGGAGCAAATCCCAAAGCTGCTGCAAACTGGATTACTCAAGATATCGCCGCCTACCTCAATAAGCAAAAACTCAGTATTACTGAAATCGGCCTAACTCCCACCAATCTAGCTGATATCATCACTCGTATTGAAACAGGCAAAATTAGCAATGCTCAAGCTAAAGAAAAGTTGCCAGATTTGCTCACTGGTATTTCTCCTGAAAAAGCCTTTGCTGGTCAAGAGTTAATCACCGATCCTACTGTATTAGAACCCATCGTTGATGAAGTCATAGCCGCCAATCCCAAAGAACTAGAAAAGTATCGCAACGGTAACACCAATCTTAAAGGCTTCTTTGTTGGACAAGTTCTGAAAAAGACAGGCAAACGTGCCGATCCTAAGCTGACTAACGAATTGGTGGAAAAGAAACTGAACGCCTAGCAGGGAGGCAGGGGGGCAGGGGAAGCAGGGGAAGCAGGGGAAGATGAGGGGGACAAGGAGAATAATCTAATGCCCCATGCCCCATGCCCAATCCCCAATTCCCAATCCCCAACTAAGTATTTCCCCGGTAATGCTTCACAAAATCTTCATATCAAAGCTGGTGACAACCCGCATACCTAAAATGCTATGCTGTGGTATGTAGATGCACCCTGATGATCTGGAGAGCTGCCTAAGTGGCTCTCTTTTTATGTAATTTATGCGGTATTTACGGATAATCTCCATTATCTTTTTATAAAGAACTTTAATAAATAGGTATTAACCCTTACAAAATACATAAATGATATGGTGTCAGAAAAAGATGCACCGTAATGAATAGAAGAGCGACCCAAGTGGCTCTCCTTTTTTGCTTTTGTCTTTCGTCATAAGAAAGGTAAAAACAATTATGCTAATTGCCAACTGGTACATTATCCCTCTTCTAAGAAACCAGATTTACTGAGGGTTGAGGAATAAGTTCAAAAC
>NZ_JAYGHD010000424.1:0-9629 GCF_034932245.1 Nostoc sp. UHCC 0251 | reverse complement strand
CTTTAGTTTTTTATTTCTATACCCTATACCCCACACCCCACACCCTTCTTTGTAAATTCAGTTTTGGATGATGACTTTAATTAATCTGAGGATATTGTTGATTTATATGCTCGACATTTTCGTAATTATGAGGCTTACCAATCATTTGAGCCGTTATTATCTCAAGAGCAATTTGGAGAATAGCTATAAAACCGTGGGATCGCAAGTCTTTTCTCTTTTTACTGGCGTTGACTCCTCACATCACGAATGAGGTTCTCCAAGCAACACAATTGAACACTTTAATTCTCGAAGTAACTGCGTTGTCACTTCGCTGACGGCTAATCCACCTGCTGTGCGATAACGAACGGAACGTAACACCGCTAAATCAAATGCCTGAGATTCCCGAATTATGGTTCTAGCAATATCATCACCCCTAATTGTTTGGATATTCGTATTCACCTGTAATTGACCTTTAGAAGTAATATCAGACAATTGAGATACAAAGTTTTCCACTCGATTAGGCGGTGTTTTGCGATCGGATACGTGTAACAACACAACTTCTGCTTGATTAACATCAGCCAAAATCTGGGCAAATCTCAAAGCGCCTATAGTTTCCCGCGTTAAGTCTCCAACTGGTACAAGAATTCTTTGAATTGTCTTGGGACTACTTAACAGGCGTGTTACTGCTACTGGACAGTGAGAAGACCAGAAGACGCTATCAATGACATTACCAAATAAGCGGGCACGCAAACCTGTTGTCCGCGACCAACCCATCACTATTAAACTAGCATTTTGTTCTCGACTGGTGCGGCTAATCCCCAAAGCTGCATCATCATCAATCCGAATTGCTGGTGATACTTCCACATCAAATTCTTGACTGATTTCTTTAGCTAATTTCAATCTTTCCCGGCTTTGGTCTAGTGCTGTTACTAATTGTGGATCATCCATTTGAATATGTGCTCTAGTAATAGCTAATGGCACAATCCTTCCAGATTCATGACTAGCCAACAATGCTGCCATTTCTATTAAATAGCGCTGGGTTTGGGGGTTGTATATTGGCACTACTACAGTAAATGGATATTGGTTTTTTTCGACTAGCTGATCTTCATTACCTTGCCACCAAGTTGTCAAACTATCTGTTTCAAAATCTGTCTCAGAAAGCTGTAGTGAAGGAGCAAACCGTGCTGTTATTATGGGGCCCAAAATAGCTGTCACCAGCATAAGCACAATCACACTGTTTAAGACAGCTTCACTGATTAAGCGCTCACCAGCAGGATTTACCGTTTGATAAGCAACCAAGGTTGCTGCTAGTGTGGCTGCTACCTGTGGTAGTGATAATGACCACATCGTTAGCATTTCTGCTGTGTTGTAGCGATACAATAATTTGGCTAAGAATGCCGCTATAAATTTGCTGCCAATCAAAGCCACTACAATTACCAGAGTCAGCCAAATTGAACTAAGGGTTTTGATAAATGCAGGAATATTAATCAATAATCCCATGTCCACAAAGAAACAAGGGATAAATAAAACACTACCAATAAACTCGATTTTTTCTTTGACGGGGCTACGTCCCAGAACGTCGTTGACAGCTAAACCTGCTAAAAAAGCACCAACAATTTTTTCGACTCCAATTACCTGCGCTCCGACAGATGCCAAAAATAATGCTAGCAAGATAAACAAAAATTGCTTACTTTGTTCATCCCCAGAGCGGCGAAAAAACTCTTTTCCTGCCCAGTCAAAGCCAAACAGGACAACGGCAGTGTAAATTGCTAATCCACCTAATAAAATTGCTAAACTTAAGGCGGAAAATTCCCCCCCGTGAATTCCAACACAAATAGCTAATACTAGCAAAGCACCTGTGTCAGTAAAAATTGTGGCACCAATTGTGACGGTTACAGCTTCATTCGTTACTACTCCCAAACGACTCACAATTGGATATGCCAAGAGGGTATGAGAGGCCAGTAAAGAACCAATGAGGACGGAGGCATTCCAACCAAAATTGAACAATCGTCCTGTAGCAATGCCAGCAATCATTGGAACTAAAAATGTTAAAATGCCAAAGCCAATTGAGCGATTTCTAGTTTTACGAAACTGCTCTAAGTCAATTTCTAAACCTGCCACAAACATCAAATAAAGTTTGCCGATATCCGAGAGCAGATTGATAGTTTCAGACTCAGGGTTTAACAACTTTAGTCCATTTTGCCCTAGTAATATACCTGCCACTAATAACCCGACTAATCCAGGTAGCCTTAGTCGCTCAAAGATAGGAGGTATAGTAAAGATTACTGTTAGAAGAATTGTAAATGCAACGATAGGACTGTCTGTTAACGAATTCAGTGCCATGTTTAATAATTAAACCTAAATAGGAAATTTACAACTAATATAAGAAATTTTACTTATTTTTTTGAATCCTTAAGTTATATTAATTACAAAAAATTAAATCTTTAACAGCATAAATGTTGCGATCGCAATCACGATTGTACCTTAAGAAGGATTTATCTACATCTACAGGCTGAAATCTCAATGGAATTTATAATAACGAAAATAACCGATTTTTAAATAGTAGAAAATACTTTCAAAAAACCATAAAACGACAATAATTTCTTAAATATAGCGGTTCTCGTTTGAATAAATAGGGGGGCACAGATGTGTGCCCCTAATTCTCTGCACCATATCTAGAAAAATCTGGAAGACCGCTCCTATGGGTTCCTATCAATGATAATTTTAAGCATTGGGAACCCCTAAACATCAAAGTTTATGAACGCAGCCGACGATAAAACGATTGTTCGCGAGTATTTCAATTCCACAGGGTTTGACCGTTGGAAGCGAATCTATGGTGATGGCGAAGTCAACAAAGTCCAACTAGACATCCGCAATGGACACCAGCAAACCGTGGATACAGTTCTGGGCTGGCTGAAGGCTGATAACAATTTACCAGAGCTATCTATCTGCGATGCTGGGTGTGGTGTTGGTAGTCTTAGCATCCCTCTAGCGGTAGATGGTGCCAAGGTCTATGCCACGGATATTTCTGAAAAAATGGTGGAAGAAGGCAAAGATAGAGCCAAGCAAACCTTGGGAAATTCTGAAAATCCCACTTTTGCCGTGCAGGATTTGGAATCGTTGAGTGGTAGTTACCATACCGTTATTTGCTTGGATGTTCTCATCCATTACCCCCAAGAAAAAGCGGATGAGATGATTTCTCACCTCTGTTCTTTGGCACAGTCACGGATAATTCTCAGTTTTGCACCGAAGACCTGCGCCCTGAGTATACTCAAGAAAATTGGTAGTTTCTTTCCCGGACCAAGTAAAGCGACTCGTGCATATTTGCATCGTGAAGCTGATGTGGTAAAAATTTTAGAAAGCAATGGTTTTTCATTGCAACGAGAGTCTATGACTCGGACTCGTTTTTATTTTTCCCGCCTACTGGAAGCTACACGTAAGTAAGGATAGAATCGCAGCAAGATAAATATTATACCTTTGCTGCGATTTGACAAGCTCAAGGCTAAACACTGGTTATTATTGCAGTTGGCAGCTAGTTCTGCTTTTATCTTAGCGAAAGCGTAGCCCGCACTTCTCTACGTTCCCTGCGGGATGCTATGGAAACGCGCAGCGTGTCGCAGATAGACGCTGCACGTAGTTTGCTTCCACGTTCGCATCGCACAGTCTTATCTAAGTAATATTTGTAAAAACTATATTATATTTTTGACATTTCACGCTTGCGTAAACCTTAGCTTACTATTATCGCTTTCCTTAGTGATAGTTGAAGGTGTGGAATGTGGAAGAATCGTAAGCGCTGAAGTCCATAGAAGAAGTGCTTACAAACCTATCCTCAGGAGTAGATTGATATATTGGAACCTTTACGAAAGTAAGGTTAAAATCGCTAGCAAAGTGTAAATCTGAAGTGGAACTATGAAAACTGCTGAAAAATTGGCCGCAGCTTGGCTACTGACAATGGGATTCATGTTTGTAATGTTATCAGCAGCAGCGGTATTTAATAAAACGACTAGAGAAACATCAATTACGCTACCCTTAGCTTGGGATGGCTCGATTGAGTTTTCACCAGCAACAGATACTTATGTAGTTGATAATACTGCGGTAGAAGGTTTGATTTTTGGCGTTCCTACCTTAACACTGGGCACATGGCTAGCATTGGGATTGTATAGTCAAAGCAGACAGGAGAAGAAGGCGCTTAATCAACAAGTTAGCGATCGCCTGCAATCAATTTTTTATGAGATGCTAAAAGAAAATCATGGGCGTATAACTGTTTTAGGTTTTGCAATGCAGTCACAACTACCCGCAGCCAACGCCAGACAATATTTAGATGAAAAAGCTAAAAACTTCAATGCAAACTTTAAGGTGAACGAAGAAGGGGCTGTATCATATCATTTTGATGTCTAATTGTCATTTGTCTTTTGTTATTAACTAATGACTAATGACTAATAATCAACTTACGGCTAGGTCTAATGACGCAGATTTTTTTGAGCGTAGCTGCTATTTTAGGCGGTTTGTCAGTTGCTGCTGGTGCTTTTGCTTCTCATGCCTTGCGGGAAAAGATTAGTGAGCGATCATTAGAAATTTTTGAAACTGGCGCTCGTTATCAAATGTACCATGCTCTGGCACTTTTTCTAGTAGCAATACTACTTAGTCGCACCGAGATTCCTCAACCTACTCTCGTAGCCAGTGGATGGCTGTTTGTCATTGGCATTGCTATTTTTTCAGGTAGCTTGTACGCCCTTAGCTTAACCGGTATTAAATCCTTAGGAGCGATCGCACCCCTAGGCGGCGCAGCCTTTCTTGCTGGTTGGGGTACTTTAGCTTTTGCCGCTTGGACTTTGAAGTTGTAAAAAAGTTAGAAATTAAGAGTTAAAGGAATACCAAAAAATTAATTATCCGATATTTGTAGGATGCATTAACAAAGTGTAACGCACCATCTTGAGTTCACGTACTACGGTGTATTACCTCCTTTTATTGAAAGCATCCTACAAATTGGATATTTTTTTAATTGGAAGTCTTGAAAGCAACAATAATATTTTCAAACAGGATTTACAAATAAAACTTATTTACGTAATTTCACAGAAGTCATTAATATAAAGAAGCAATAAACTGCATAAGTGTATTCCTAAATAGCAGCTAAAAATTTTACATTTGTAATATTGTTTACACTTATGAAACGGCGTAACTTACTTTGGTATTCGCTCGTGTTTGCTGCTGGCTGCACAACAGGAGTAAATTCTACTACTAATAATTCAGAACCGATGACAATAACTGCACCAAAAATTCTCAAATTTGCAGTTACAGATGTTATTGGAATTAAAGGCTTACAACAAGATTATGGACTTTTTCGCGCCACATTAGAAGAGATATTAGGCATAAAAATTGAGTTTTTTCCTGTAGAGAATACCACAGCAGCAGCACCAGCACTATTATCAAGGGAAGTGGATATTGTATTTGCAGGGCCTTCAGAATACTTGATTTTAAATTCTAGGGCAAAGGCTATTCCTATAATTGCTATTGAGCGCACGAACTACCATTCGATTATTGTAGTTCGTGCTGATAGTCCAATTAAATTATTAGCTCAATTGAAAGGTAAAACAATAGCCATGAGGAAAATTGGCTCCACTTCTGGACATCTTGCTCCTACAAAGCTACTGATAGATGCTGGATTAGATCCAACAACTGACTTCAAAACTGTCATGTTAGATGATAAGGGAATACAAGCTTTAGAAAAAGGTGAGGTAGATGCTTGGGCGACTGCATCTGACAGATACAAAAATATTCTAGAGTCTGAAGGCTTATCTGAAGAAGATTTTTCTGTAATTTTTAAAGGGCCATTACTTCCTCATGATGTATTTGTTGCTAGTAACCAGTTGGCATCTAGCTTTATAGTAGATATGCGCTCGCGCATGATGAACCATCAGGATAAACTAATTCAAAGTTTGGTGACTGCTAAAGCAAACCAAAAGTATAAAGGAAGCAAATTAGTTTTAGCAAATGATGCTGATTATAATATGATTCGTGAAGTCTATCAAAAAATTGGGCAAGGAAGTTTTTTATAACAATATAATTGATAAATAAATGATAGCTAATGGGAAACACTATTTTAAAAAGATTTTTATCTTACTTAGTCACTTAAGTCATAATTGGAATATCTCTAAAAAAATTAGTTATGGCTATACTTTAGCAGTTAGTATTACTTTTATCGGCACAACCTGCGGTTTGTTAGTTGCATACCAATATGAAACAATTGCCCAGCAAAAGTTAAATTTATCTTATCAACAACAATCTTTATTAAAAGATTTAGAAAATGCAATAACTAGAGTGCGGCTACATCCACAAAGGTTAGTTACCGTATTAGAAAGTTCTATTTGGTTAGAATTTGAAAAAAACAGATTTTTAGATGAGATTAGTCAAGTTGAGCAACAATTATCAAAAATTGAAACTTTTGTAAATATTTATGCTCATGATTCAAAAGTAAAGGATACAGACTTATTAAATTTATTAAATAAGTACAAAAAAAATACAATAATATATACTGCGATAGTAAAAAACTTTTGGCAGAAGATTGAACAAAACCAGTTGCTAGCAAAAAAAACAAAAATTGATCAACAAGAGCTATTATTTTTTTTCAATAAACAAGTTAATATTTCGATTGAATTTGAGAAACTTTCAGACGAGTTGATTCGGATAATCGGATATGCTGAAATTCAAGAAAAGCAAGCAAATACTAGTTTTGATAGGGCACAAAAACTGCGAATCAAAGTTATTATTGGAAGTATGCTGTTCTCAGTTGCGATCGCAGCTATACTAGCAGTATATACCAGTAAATTAATTGCTCGTCCCCTACAAATAGTTACTAACGTTGCTATAAAAATCACGCAAGAATCAAATTTTCAACTCAGAGCTAATGTCACCAGCAACGATGAAGTAGGGATATTAGCTACTTCTCTCAATCAATTGGTGGAATGGGTAGGAGATTACACCCAAGAACTAGAACTAGCTCGCCAAAGTTTAGAGCAACGGGTAGAAGAACGAACCCAAGAACTAGAACTAGCTCGCCAAAGTTTAGAAAAACGGGTAGAAGAACGAACCCAAGAAGTTCAAAAAACCTTGCAAGACTTAAAAGAAACTCAAGGGCAATTAATTCAAACAGAAAAAATGTCTTCTCTTGGGCAGATGGTAGCAGGTATAGCTCATGAAATTAATAATCCTGCTAATTTTATTTATGGTAATATTCAATGTGCCAGTGACTATACTCAGGACTTGCTTAATTTAGTGAGTTTATATCAGCAAGAGTATCCAGATCCCATCTGGTTGATTGAAGAAAAAATCGAAGAAATTGATTTAAACTTTATTCATAAAGATTTGCCACTCTTGCTTTCTTCTATGAAAACTGGGACTCAGCGCATCCGAGAAATCGTATTATCTTTGCGAAACTTTTCCCGATTAGATGAAGCTGACATGAAAGAGGTAGATATTCATGAAGGAATTGAGAATACCCTGTTAATTCTGAATCACAAACTTCAATCAGGAATTGAAGTAATTAAAAACTATAGAGATTTACCCTTAGTTGAGTGTTATCCAGCACAACTAAACCAGGTATTTATGAATATTCTAAATAATGCCATAGATGCGTTGCTAGATGACAAAGCTGATTCAGATAAAAGTAAAAAAATTATTATAAATACATTCAATATAGATGATGTTTACATTAAAGTAGGCATCATGGATAATGGCTCTGGAATTCGCCCAGAGATTAAAAATAAACTGTTTGATCCTTTTTTTACAACTAAACCAGTTGGTAAAGGGACTGGGTTAGGTTTAAGTATTTGTTATCAGATAATTGACAAACATAACGGTAAAATAGAAGTAATCTCAGAATTTGAACAAGGTACAGAATTTATAATCTTATTACCAATAAAAACACAACTAAACTAGTGCTGCTGCGTGAATAAAGCGCAGCCTCACATAAAATTAGTATTAGTTCTCAGGCGTACTAGCAAATTATGCAAAGCCGCATTCGCTGAAGGTGTTTCAGGTAGTCGGCTAGATTCATATGCCTCTTGCAAGTTGTGACGCAGACGTTCATATTCTGTATGATGAAAAGTTAGATTAGCATTTGACAAAATAGACCTTTCTTTATCTGCTAACTTTTGAGCGATTAAATCATTAATATATGGTAAATTAAAAAACTCATTCAGCTTAATCAAATTAGCTTCAACTACTCCTTTTTTCATCAGATAAATGCCAGTTAATAAAACTCGATAAACATAAAGCAATGGCTTTATCCGATACGTCGGTTCTTTATTAAAAACTTTCCATTGTGTTGCCGCAAAACCAATATAATGGTAATAATGGTGACGGGTAATGCAATCTTGAGCAATAAATTTTAATTCTTCATGTTCAGGTGAAGTTGTTAATACTAAAGGTGAATATAGTTGTTCTAATACGTAACCATTCTTTTTAAGTAGCATTAAAAAGAATTTTTTGACATCATGAGTTACTAAATCAATTTCCAAAGATTCACGCACTTCTGAAACTTCAATAGTTTCATTCCCAGTCTTTAATCCTACTACTTGTTCAACTGGTAAAATATGCACTCCACGCAAGTCATAATCAGAATCAGGTGACGGAAACCCATATAAGTGAGAGCCACTAATGATGGTGAATAAAAGCGGGTAAGGCTGTTGCTTGATAATTGTTTTAATAGAAGGTGGAATATTCATCATGTCCCGTTTACTTGCTTACCTCGGTTCGCCTGTTTCTTTAGAGCATCTTCTGTATAAACCAGAACACTCGTTGATAGTCCAGAGTTATAAACCCCGCGAAATGAACTCTGGGGTAGTCAATGCAGATGGCTTTGGTGTGGGTTGGTATCATAGCCAGAAAGATATCGAACCTTTTACCTACAAAAATACCCTACCTATTTGGAATGACATAAACTTACCCAGCCTCAGCCGTTACGTTGAATCAAAGTGTGTACTTGCTTATATCCGCAGTGCTACATCCGAACAAGCCGTAGATTTTGCTAATTGTCAGCCCTTTAAGCATCAACAACAGTTATTTATTCATGATGGAAAAATCCAAAATTTCCGCAAAACATTACACAGAAAAATCCGCAGCACTTTAACTCAAGATTTTTACGAAATAATTAATGGTAGTACTGACTCCGAACACATTTTTGCATTGTTACTTTCACAAAGTCAAATTAACAAACACCGACCTCTAGAGTATGCTTTACGTACTACATTATTAACACTTTTAGAAATGGCAAAGCGCTATCAAGTAGAAGCCTCAATTAATATAATCTTTAGTGACGGACATCGCCTAATAGCTTCTCGCTTTGCTACCACCTCTCCAGCTCCATCTCTTTATTGGATACGAGATGCTCCGGCTTTTTCAAAATCTGTAATTATCGCATCTGAACCACTATTTATAGGTAATTGGATTGCTTTTCCAGAAAATAGCATCATTACCGTGGAAGCAGACTGTGAGATCAAAATTGAGCAAATTTAGTGTGAAAGAGGTTATTTCTCAAGCCTTCGATGAATGTTGCCGGAAAATTGCACTATTCCAAGATATGGACAAAGCTATATTCTACCCGGATTTCTCACCACACCCCTCAAAGCCTGCGCTTGTGCAGGTTCGCTAGT
>NZ_JAYGHD010000423.1:0-9704 GCF_034932245.1 Nostoc sp. UHCC 0251 | reverse complement strand
CTCTACTATATGGTTCATCTAAAAAAGTAGATCCGCCGAAATTGGATGCTCCCATCCAATTTTTATTTAGGTTTTTAAACATACCTCAAAAAAGATGGATGTTTATCACAAGGAGACCACTATTGGATATAGCGTAGTTGTCCAGACATATTAGATTATTTGCACGATAATCTTGCCAACAAAATTTTGAGCAAATGATCTAGTGGAAATACTAAAATCTTCTCCTAATTAATCCTTAGAAATCAAATTGATTTGCAGGCGATCGCCTGTGGTGTCCAGGTGGGGCCTTCGCAATATGGCCCATCTGGCGTCCAAATGAGTTTATCCAAGCACATTCGCCGCGCATCCATATTCACTGCCCAGGCATGGTAGACAATATACTCAGTCTGACCATCAGGGCCCACAACGATTGAATTGTGTCCAGGTCCTTTGACACGATCAAGAAGCGACCGCAGCACCCGTGGCCCCGTTTCGTTACCCACATCAGAGTAAGGCCCCATCACACTATCGGCAACTCCATAATCTACACCGTAGTCCTCAGTTTCCCAACGCCCACCGCTATATAAGCAATAATATCGGCCTCCATGCTTACGGACACAGGGGCCTTCTAAGGTATGCCAATCAAAATGTTCACCATACATTAAGCGGTTGGCTAAAAATCGTTGCCAATCGGAACGCGCCCGCAAGACGACTTTTCCAATACCGCAGAGTTTTGTCATATCTTGGAGCCGATCTACAAAGAGGGCAGTACCAGTACGCGCACCGCCTTCAGTGTCTAAAAAATCACGAGCGTAAAATAGATACCACTGCCCATCATCATCACGGAACGGATGGGGGTCGATGGCAAAGGAGCAAGACTCCGGGTCTAAAAGTGGCTCACCAACATCTTTATAGGGGCCCAAAGGAGTATCGCTTGTAGCAACACGCAACTGATGATTCTTGTCCTCATGTCCTACAGAGTAGTAGAGGTAGAACTTGCCGTTACAATAAGCAACTTCTGGGGCCCAAAAATTATCACCAAGGGAGGGATCTGGTCGCAACAGTGCGTTATCTACAAAATCCCAATTTACGAAATCGAAGGAGCGTAATAGAGGAAATACACGCAGTTTGTTAGTGGAGTCAACCTTGAGCGCGTCCGCTATTTCGTCTACCATTCCTTCCGCTTCGGCTGCACCAGTGCCGATCGCATAGTATACACCCTCAAATTTCCAAACAAAAGGATCGGCAAAATAGCCTTTGTAGACTGGATTGGTATAAGTTAACATCTCGGTGATCGCTATAGCGTGTTAACTCAAATTTTGAAGAGGTGCGATCGTAAAAACAACTACCAGAGGCAATAGACATCTTCAGAAGTTAATTATGCGTTACCTGAAACCCTTGTAGAGACGTTGCAATGCAACGTCTCTACATTCATTTTCACCAGATGTCTAATAGGCAATTAATGATTGTAGTAGCCTGTCAAGGCTAAAATGATGTATTAAACGTTAGTACTTGAAATTTATGTAAGTTTCAACCTTCTCCTTTGGCAACTGTTCCACCACCTGACACCGAATCATCTCCCTTAACTTCTCTGGTAGGCTCTGATAATAGTCTTGTTGGAGAGTCAAATCCACCTTCGGCGTGTGCAACCAATGCATAGCATAGCCCATAACTACCATCGGTCTTGGCTGGTTAGTTCGATTTGGTGAACCCCGGTGCAGCGCCAAAGGTGTCCGAATCATCGCATCCCCTGGCTGCATATAAAAGGATTCCATCGGAATTTCACCAGTGGCAATTTTCCTTAATCCCTCTTCACGTGGCAAGATATGCGTACCACGCGCCATCTGGAACGGCCCGTTTTCTGCCGTTACTTCCACAAGGGGAAAGTTGACTGCAAGGGCGTAGAGTGGCGTTACTATTTGGTCAGTGAACAAAGGGCGATAGTCCCGGTGAATTTCTTGATAATCCGAACCTTGTACTGGCAGATCAACTCCCATCTGAACCATCACATATTCCTGAAAAAATACTCGCTCCAGCACACCCATAATCACCGGATTGGCGAAAACTTCCACGTTGGCAAAGGGGGAAACCCAAGGCAATGTTAGATAGTAACGGGCAATTTCACGGGGAGCTAGCCCACCTGACTGATTTTGGCGCTCTCGAAATAAATTTTCAAAAGCTTCTGCCCACTCGCTAATCAATTCTTTATCAAAAAGACCGCGAATCACACAAATCCCGTCTCGATTCAAGTCTTCGGCAAATTGGTTTAGCTCAGTATCTGTATATTTAGTTACTCTACCTATACTTTGAACCATTTTCTTATCCTCGCCAATTCATCATGTTAAAGTCGAATTTAAATTGGACTCTCAACAGTAGCCTTTTGCAATTGTTCGTCGATAATAGCGCACCATTTCTGGAATTGGTTTGTCAGTTTTTGTAGACTTAGATTATCGGAATCTCTTTACAGATACGGCTTTATTTTGTGGTTGATAGCGCAAACCTGTGATTAGTTTCTAGAGTTTTCCGGTCGTGAGGTAAAATGCTGAATCAGAAATACAGCAATGGTTCTTAAGCCAGTTCACTGCCTAAACTGTGATATTATAAGTATAGTAAGAGGTGATAAAACTACTGAAGGTAAAGAGTGTTACCTTTGCCGCCAAGATGAAAGTTTTCGCCAGATATTGATACCACGGATTCTGAAAATTACCCGCAAATTCGTGATAGAGAGATTAAAATAATTCGTAATTAAGTTTTGTAACGGAGATTTAGCCCCAAAGTGAAGCGGGTGTTTCCGACGTTCCCAGCCTCGCTAACCCTAAGCTATCCGATCTGGATGTTGCAGGAGAGACTCGACCAAAAAATTTGCCGCAACTCGACTGAGCGCTCATCGAACGTCTTGTTAGTTGCTCTTGACTTAACCCCCCAGAATTAGTTAAAAAACTTCCAGGGTTGTTATAGTGCAATACAGTTAGTTCTCATAACCGAATTAAACATAACTCTTGTGGGATAGGCATCTTGCCTGCCCAGTATATGCAATTTAAATGTAGAACAGCTTACCTAATTTTTTCCTGCCGACTTGGCAAATATTCACTATATGTGTGCCATAATGTCACGAACTAACAGTCTCTACCTAATTTTATGGGCCCAACACTAGGGCGCTTGATGCACTTTATGTTTACTATTAAGCGATAGCGTGATGTAAGTACAGGTATAAAGTTCTATTAGTTACTGAGGAAGGAGAAAAAAACTCCTGGAATGTCTCAAAACAGCCTAGTTTAGTCTAAACCCAAGGCACAAAAAAATTTGTTCTATTGCACTTAACATAAGAGGTTTTAATGAAATTGTTGGATATACAAAATCATAAAGTTGAACTACCCTCTAATACGGATAATCAAAGGATTTCTAGCTTGCCAGAAGCTGGGTATCCACGTCCACAGTTACAGCGATCGCACTGGCTAAATTTAAACGGTCTGTGGAAGTTCGCATTTGATGATGAAGGGCGATGCATTCAACCAGGCGATATCTCTGATTGGACACATCATATACAAGTTCCCTTCGCTCCCGAATCTACCAAAAGTGGTATTGGTGATACAGGTTTTCATGCAAACTGCTGGTATGAGCGGGAATTTGAAACACCTGAAGGTGATGGTAGATTACTATTGCACTTTGGGGCTGTGGACTATCGCGCCCGTGTGTGGGTCAATGGTCAATATATAGCAGAGCATGAAGGTGGGCATACTCCTTTCACGCTAGATATTACCGCAGCTTTGAATGACACTGGGATAACTAAAGTCACAGTCTGGGCCCAAGATGATCCTTGTGATCTCGCCAAGCCTAGAGGAAAGCAAGATTGGCAGTTGGAACCGCACAGTATTTGGTATCCTCGCACCACTGGGATTTGGCAAACAGTCTGGATTGAGCGTGTGGGTAGAACTTACATCGATCATATTCGGTGGAGTCCCGATTTCGAGCGCTGGGAAGTTGGCTGTTATGCTGCGATCGCAGGTGATGCGCCTGCTGGTATCCAAATCAAGGTAAAACTAAGCATTGGCAATACCGTGCTGGCCAACGATACTTATGAAGTATTTAACGGAGAAGTTGGCCGCCGCATCTCTCTGTCTGACCCAGGTATCGATGACTACCGCAACGAATTGCTGTGGAGTCCAGAAAAGCCCACTTTGATGGATGCCCATATTGAACTTTGGTATAAAGATCAACTCTTGGATGAAGTAAAATCCTACACAGCAATGCGGACTGTGGGGATACAGCGTGATCGCTTTATGCTCAATGGTCGTCCTTATTATTTGCGCTTAGTTCTGGATCAAGGCTACTGGCCCGATTCGCTAATGACACCACCGGACGACGGGGCATTACGGCGCGATGTCGAACTCACCAAAACAATGGGTTTTAACGGAGTCCGTAAGCACCAGAAAATTGAAGACCCGCGATTTTTATATTGGGCAGATAAGCTGGGGTTGTTAGTATGGGAGGAGATGCCCAGTGCATATCGTTTCACACCGAAAGCAGTGGAGCGCACAACGCGAGAGTGGACTGAGGTGATTAAGCGGGATATCAGTCACCCCTGTATCGTAGCTTGGGTAACGTTTAATGAATCCTGGGGAGTTCCAAATTTGGTTGAGACTGCGGCTCACCGTAACTACGTGTTGGCAATGTATCACCTAACAAAAACTCTCGATCCGAGCCGCCCAGTGATTGCTAACGATGGCTGGGAAAGTACGGATACAGACATTCTAGCTATTCATGACTACGACACCCACCCACAACGATTAGGTCATCGCTATGGGCCAGAAGTGAAGCTATCAGATTTGTTTGACCGTAAACGTCCTGGAGGGCGCATCCTGACACTGGATAACTTTCCGCATCAGGGACAGCCAGTGATGCTGACTGAGTTTGGTGGTATTGCCTATGCCCCTGTTGATAACCCCGATGCAGATAAAGCTTGGGGATATGAGCGTTGCTCCAATATTTCCGAGCTAGAAATGAAATACGCTACTCTGCTCGAAACGATTAATGATATCGAGTTGTTTAGCGGATTTTGCTACACCCAATTTACAGATACTTTTCAAGAAGCTAACGGTTTATTATACGCCGATCGCACGCCTAAATTCCCCATTGAGGCGATCCGCGCTGCGACCCTTTCAGGACAAGGATTATGTACTCCCACAAGCTGTTAAAGCCGGATGGTCGCCCACTGACCTTATATAGTCGATACCCGATTGCCGAGAATATCATCGCCACTAGCCCCAGTAATGAACCAGTGCAGGCAAACCCCCACCTGCGCTGGCATCCTTTACGCGGCGAATGGGTTGCTTACGCTTCTCACCGTCAAGGGCGGACTTTCATGCCGCCCCCGGAGTATAATCCCCTCGCACCCACTACGAACCCGGAGTTTCCTACAGAACTTCCCCCAGGTAAGTATGATGTGGCGGTGTTTGATAACCGTTTTCCCTCAATGGCTCAAGCGGCACATAACCCACCGGAGTGTATTGTGGAAACATTGCCTGCTAATGGGGCGTGTGAAGTGGTGGTTTTTGCTCAAAATGCCCAAGCTTCCCTTAGTTCCTTGGAACTGAAACACCTTGATTTGCTTTTAGAAGTGTGGGGCGATCGCACCCGCGTATTGGGAGCAAATCCCCAAATTCAGTACGTGCTGCCATTTGAAAACAAGGGTGTAGAGGTGGGTGTAACATTGCACCATCCCCACGGGCAAATTTACGCTTATCCTTTCGTCCCACCTGTGCCAGCGCGAATGCTGTCAATGCAGCAGGAGTATTATGAAAAACATCGGCGGGGTTTACTGCAAGACTTGATTCAGAAGGAAATTGCAGACAATCAACGAATTATTTATCAAGATGAGTATGCGATCGCATTTGTCCCGGTATGCGCTCGTTACCCCTATGAAGTTTGGATTGCACCAAAAGAGCCAGTTAGCACTTTTATGGATCTTACCCCAGAACAACGTTGGGGACTTGCTAAGGCGTTAAAAACCGTCACTCTCAAGTATGACGGCTTGTGGAATCGTCCATTTCCTTACTTGATGGCTTGGTTCCAAGCGCCAACTGACGGTTTAACCCATCCCGAAGCGCATTTACACGCCGAGTTTTTTCCACCATATCGGACAAGCGAAAGGCTGAAGTACCTAGCGGGAACTGAACTCGCAGCAGGGATGTTTGCCAATGATGCTTTACCGGAGGAGAAAGCGAAGGAGCTACAAGCTGTAATGGTAAACATTGAAGAACCGATTTCAGTATGACAGGGTTTGAAACTGCAACTTAATTTCTTGACAAACCTACCCATTTATTGGTGTTTATCCAGTTCTTGAATTAGTTTACAAACTGTCTTAACCGTTCCTTCTAATGGGGGACGGTTTTTAACTTTTCTGTTATAGCATCTCACTTTAATAATGATAAAAATATGTTGGAAAAGCAAAGCAATGGTGTAACCTCACGAAAAATCTATATAACTCCAGACTAGATTCTGATAGTTCTGCTATAAGTCTTCTGATAGTGTATTTCTCCAAACCAAAGAGTTTAGGCTGGGAATGTTTAGTTATAAAAATAAGAGGTAATAGTTATGCCTAGTGGACATGCTAGCCATAAAGGCACTTCTGATAAACCCAATGTCAATGCCAATGGAGTAATTGATGATGCTGCTGATAAATCATTAAACCCCGATGATCTCTTGTCTGAAGACCAAACCAACACAGAGATCCATAGAGTCGAAGAAAGTGTTAAGTATCCTCCTGCTACCGAACGCCCAGGTGAAAAATCAAATACCAGTACCTGAAGTAACTATAGGACTCATATTTGATTTTTGAAATACGCGTAGGGTGCGTTAGCAAAGCGTAACGCACCTTATTAATACCGTGCCCACATTTTTTTCAAACCATAGACATACACATATAAACACAGATGAATCTCATAATTGTCTGTATTCATCTGTAGTTACTAATTTTGTATGAACGAGGAAGTCTCCAAAAAACTAGAGTTAATCAGGCAAACCTTGCGTGAAGCCGAAGTGCAAGCCCTGCGTTTGCGCGGTACAGACTGGTTTGCCTGGGCGACAGCTGGCGCTTCTAATACCGTGCTGCTGACTGCCGAAACTGGCGTAGCAGAAGTATTAGTAACTACTGACGAGGCTTGGGTATTGACTGATGAAATTGAAGCGCAGCGTCTTCAGGATGAAGAACTACCTGCTAATTTTAAGGTATATGTCAACCCTTGGGCTGATTATGCTGCCCGTGAGTCTTTTGTTAGTGATGCAACTGGTGGCGGAAAAGTAATTAGCGATGTCTGCGACAACGCGAAGCGCGATCGCCCCATCTCCAATTTAGAACAGCCGTTACCCCAATCTCTGCAAAAACATAAACGGGTAATGATGTCAACTGAATTAGAACGATATCGCCAAATCGGGCAAAAAGCGAGTCAGGCAATGACAGAAGTACTCAAAGCCGCCAAGCCAACTTGGACAGAATATCAGTTAGCGGGTGCGGGTGCAGAGGCATTATGGGCGAAAGGCTTACATCCGGCGCTGACACTGGTAGCGGGTGAGAGACGTTTACCACTATACCGTCATGCTACAGCCACAGCAGAACAAATTGGACGGCAAGCGATGCTGGTGTTTTGCGCTAGAGGTTACGGTTTGTATGCAAATCTGACTCGGTTTGTTTGTTTTGGTAAGCTCTCAGACGAACAGGCCGAACTGCATTCCCATGTGCGCGAAATAGAAGCAGTAGTTTTAAATTTGTGCCAACCTGGAACCACTCTTGATGCAGTTTATCACGCACTAGCTCAAGCTTATGAACAGCATGGATTTCCTAATGCCATCCGCGAACATCACCAGGGAGGAACTACTGGATATTTAGCGCGAGAAATCGTAGCAAATCCAACTACTACTGATACTTTGACAGAAGGCATTGCTGTCGCTTGGAATCCCAGTTTACGAGGGGCAAAGGTTGAAGATACTTTTGTGATTCTCAAGGATGGAAAGTTGGAAAATCTGACTTTTGATCCCAATTTTCCTAGCGTTGAGGTAGAAGGAAGGTTACGCCCAGTACCTTTGTACAATTAAAAATTATGGATTTTCAACAAGTATTCGGTAAACCACCTGAAACTCAAGCCAGTGCGCCAGGAAGAGTAAATTTACTAGGTGAGCATACAGACTATAACGATGGGTTCGTTCTTCCAACTGCGATTCCTCAAAGTACGACGGTACAGCTAGGTTTTAGTAGCGATAGCCAGCATAACTTTTACTCGGAAAATCTCAACGAGCAAGTGAGTATTTCAGATATCAATCATCGGCCGTCTGGATTTGCCAGTTATATTTTTGGCTGTATTGAGCTTTTGCAAAAAGCAGGATATACAATACCGTCGCTTTGTGTACATGTCAAATCGTCGGTTCCTATGGGTTCGGGTTTGTCTAGCAGCGCCGCTTTGGAAGTGGCAACCCTCCGGGCATTACGCCAACTTCTGAACCTTCCCATTGATGATGTTGAAATCGCCCAGTTCGCCCAGCAAGCAGAAATTCAATATGCTGGCGTACAATGCGGCATCATGGATCAGATGGCTTCTAGTTTGGCTGATACTGAACATATCTTGTTTTTAGATACTCGGACTTTAGAACGCCGGGTGATGCCTTTGCCTTATAAAGCGGAGATTTTGGTTATTGATAGCGGTGTACCCCGCACACTTGCGGGTAGCGGTTATAACCAGCGTCGGGCTGAGTGTGAAGAGGCGGCGCGATCGCTCGGAGTGAAAGCATTACGAGATATTACTGTTGTTAATCTAACAGAAGCATTACCCGAACCACTACAGCGTCGTGCCCGTCATGTAGTTACAGAAAATAACCGCGTCTTGGAAGTATTGCAGGGAGTAACATCTGAGCGCTTTGGCGAATTGATGAACGCTTCCCACGCCAGCTTGCGAGATGATTATGAAGTTTCAGTACCAGCCCTAGATAGGTTGGTAGAGATTTTGCAGAAAACAGAAGGAGTGTTTGGCGCAAGGCTTACGGGTGCAGGCTTTGGGGGAGCAAGTGTAGCTTTAGTTAGAGCAGGTGAAAGTAAAGGTATTGCAACTCATGTCCTTGAACAATACAACCAAGCAGGTTACAACGGACAAATTTTGGTTCCTTCTTTGGGATTGAGTGATGCAGCCTAATATATTAGACATCTCCAAAATAGTATATTTTGTGGTAAAAGAACATCATAAGAACTTTTTTAACACGAAAACATGAGTGATATACTGAATCACATTGAGGAGAATCGGAAAGAAACAAAGCGATTAATTGGTATGGAGTATGAACAGTTACAACAATTAATCTATAATGCGGAAGAATTACACCATGAGAAACAAGCGTTGTTAGAATCCAAAAAAGTTAGAATTATTACTGGTGGTGGAGGTCGTAAACCAAAACTATCTATCAAAGAACAAATAATTTTAACCTTAGTATATCTGAGGCATCTGACAACTTTTCAACTTTTGGGCATCCAGTTTGGAGTAAGTGAGTCCACAGCAAATGATACATTTAATTATTGGTTGCCACTACTGAGAGAATTGTTACCATCCAGTTTAATTGAACAGGTAAAAAAAAAGAATCTGACTATGAAGTAGTTAAAGAGATACTGACAGAGTATGAATTAATTGTAGATCTGACTTTTCCCGTTAAGTCTTGAAATGCTTGCTGGCAAAGGATTCAAGAAACAG
>NZ_JAYGHD010000422.1:0-9760 GCF_034932245.1 Nostoc sp. UHCC 0251 | reverse complement strand
CGCACCCTACAATACTTAACTTTGTTCAAAAATCAAATAGTAATCCTATAGCAATCTTATTTTAGTTGTTAAATTAGTCGTAGAGGTAGGCAATAGGCAAAAGATTTTTTCACGAATAATTTAGGATTGCTATATATAACTCAAAGAGGCTTCTTGACTATTCCCTCTATTACCTATTACTTATTACCTATTGCCTATTGCCTATTGCCTATTCCCTCTATTACCTATTACAAATTAGTAATTAGCTAAATACCTCCACTTCTTGAGCAACCTTCATTTGGTCGAGAATTCCCCAAATTTCTTGTAACATCGGCTCTAACCCGGTGCGAGTAACTGCTGAAATCACAAAAACCGGGGCGTAAGAAAGATGATTAAGTTGGGTTGCTAACGCCTCCAAATCGACAGTTTCCCGATCAACTGCATCAATTTTATTCAGCGCCAAAATTTGCGGGCGTTCTGCTAAACCCCGCCCATAAGCTTGTAATTCTTCCTTAATTGTGTTGTAGTCTCTAATCACATCATCGCTAGTGGCATCAATCAAGTGAAGTAGCACTCGCGTGCGCTCGATATGACGCAAGAAATCATGTCCCAGCCCAGCCCCGTGAGATGCGCCCTCAATTAGTCCGGGAATGTCGGCGAAAACAGTACCATCCCCAGTAGGTTTCCGCACTACACCCAAATTTGGAATCAGGGTAGTGAAAGGGTAGTCTGCGATTTTTGGACGCGCCGCTGATAAAGATGAAATTAAAGTGGATTTACCAGCATTTGGTAAGCCAATAATCCCAACTTCTGCCAAAAGTTTTAACTCTAGGCGCAGCTGCTTTATTTCTCCTGGTAATCCTGGGAGGGCATATTCTGGGGCGCGGTTACGGTTACTTAAGAAATGCTGATTTCCTAGTCCGCCTTTACCACCTTGAGCAATCAGCAAAGTCTGCTGAGGTTCAGTTAAATCCCCCAGCAATTCGCCAGTTTCAGCATCATAAATGCTTGTACCACAGGGAACTTCGATGAGCAAATCCTTTCCTCCTGCTCCAGTGCAGTTATTTGGCCCACCACGAGTTCCTTTTTCTGCCTGAAAGCGATGATTGTATCTGAAGTCCAGCAAAGTTTGCAGGTTTTCGTCGGCAACGAAAATTACCGAACCGCCTCGTCCTCCATTACCACCAGAGGGGCCACCGGTCGGCACATATTTCTCCCGGCGGAAGGCAACAATACCATCGCCGCCCTTACCAGCTTCAACTTCAATTTTTGCTTGGTCGATAAATTGCATACTTAAATAATAGTGAGAAGTGAGGAGTTAGGAATTGGGAGTTACAAATTATAACTCCTCACTCTTCACTTTAACTAAATATATGGTGAAATATCTTCACCGCATTTATCTGCCAGATACGAGAGGGCGCGGAAACGTAAGCCCACTAGTTGTTCATACAAGGGGTTAATTTTACACATCGGCGGGATGTGGACAATCTTGCGCCCAAAGAGGGTAACATCCCGCTCAAAGGGACACTGGGAGGGAATCATTTTACACAAAAAGCGGGCTACTCTTGGGTCTTGGATATCTAGCCCATCCAGCCAGTCACGCAGGGGATGTAGTGCATCAATTTGACGCTTTGTAAGTCCAGGGCTGGAGATAGTGGCGACGGTAACTTGCTCTGGATGTTCTAGGGTGTGGCGAAGGGCTTCTAGTAAATCCTCTGGCTGTTCTAAGACTTGGCAGAACTGATGCAGAACCTGATCTTCGCTAGGAGAATAAGTACCATCTGCGATCGCTACCATTATTGCAGTCCTTAAGAAATTTTCCGCTGCTGGTGTACCTTTACCCAACACTGCGGCTAATTCTTCTGGCGTAATTACCTCTAGTGAGTCGCATTTAATCTTAGGAGCTAATTCATTTTTGGTGATGCTGGCAATTAATTCCTGTTCTTGGGCATCAAAATTACCATCTGCCCAAGCAATGGTGAGCAGCCCACGCAACCAAGCGGCAATCTGTTCGTTGCTGTAGGGGGATTGAACGGTACTTGTCATAAACTCACGTCTCAAGCTTTCCTCAGTCACTACTAAGCTACCCTACCCAGCGACTATGGAGGTAGTGGGGCAGCAGAGAAAAATAAATTAGAGAAGTTTTCAAATCGCAAAAGTCGATCTTAGGGTAAAATCCATTTATGCCGTTATTGAGAATATTTATAGTTAAAGTGAATTTTATTGGAGTAGATCAAATATTGGTGCTACCTCTCTACGAGACTTGTGGCTCAAGCATATTTATTTAATTTTTGGAAATATCTATTAGTTAAATTAGGTGAACTCTAAATAATTAAGGTATAGATAATGTTTTTATTTGGCATTGAGCATGAAGTCGCTTTCCTAAACAAAGAAGGAAAGTTTGCTGATTTTTCCCACACAAAATTTGCTGATTTCAATCAAATTATTGAAAAGCTACCCACATACCCCAGCGACTATCCTCAACTACGCGTTGGGGATGCGGGTATTAAGATGAAAAGATGGTACATTGAGGGATTTGAAAGATTTGCAGATTCCGATAAAGTGATAGACTGTCATGCTAAAGGTATCGAAATTAGAACAACTATACATTCTGATATTCAAGGCGCAATTACTGAATTATCAGAAAGTTTTCACTTACTACGTGAGGTTGCTGCTAACTTTGGTTTCTCACCAGTTTTGGTTAGCTTTAATCCATACAATCCGGTTTTTGAGCCTCAACCCCCATTAAACGATTATGAAATTAAAGAGCTACAGGCTTATCCTGACGAGCAAACTGCTAATATTCATATGGTGTCATACGGCCCAGATTTAAATATTTCAGTGGCAGATTTGTCTACTGAACGTGTAATAGATATTGGCAGAAAGTTAACTTATTACAGTCCTTATATTGTCCCTTTTAGTTATAGTTCCCCTTTTTATCAAGGAGGTTTATGGGATGGGCTATCGGTGCGAACCTTTATCAGAACCGGAAAAAGACCAGCAGCCCTAGTTTTTGTTCAGAAGCAAGAAGAACTGATTAATAGCATACCTTCGTTGACAAAAATTGCCCGTATTCCCGCTGAAGTGGGACGCATTGAATTTAAGGCTTGTGATAGTTGTGATGACTTTTTTATATACGCGGCTTTGCTGACATTATTGAAAGGTTTGGTGTTAGATAAAACCTTATTGGGGAGAGCAACTGTACCCGATGCAGCATTACACCAACTTTCTGCAAAAGAAGGGTTTGACAACGAGGATATTTTTGGCAATGCGACAAAACTATTGCAAGCAGCCGAAGTTGCCTTAGGAGATGACCCAGATGTTCATTATTTAACGCCGTTAAAAGTAATGCTGACGAAGCGAAACACAAGATCCCATGAATTAATAGAAACGTTCCATCGTGTAAATTCAATAGAAGAGGTAATAAGGCAGACTTATCAAATTTAGAGAAAATTGTCAATTGGGACTCTGATAAATGTAGAGGGGCAGAATTTTCTGTTTGCTCCTGTCCTTGCAATACGGTTCGGTTAAGGTCTATAGTCCTTAAAGTCCTTAGATTGGATAAAGTCTAGCTAACTGAAAATAATCGTAGAGCCATTAACCTGCCAAAACTATATTAAGTCGATATACCGAGAGGCTGATTTTATTCCAACTAAAGATATAGAAAATTTCATTCTAGAGATTGATGCGGGCGTTAGCATTTTCAAAGTACAAGTAAAAACAGGGAACCTTGAGAGAAGAATGTCAATAAAAACGTAATGATTTTGCTAAAGAATTAAGGTGGTATTTACTTATTATGCCTTACTAGTTCGATGCAGAGCAGAAAGACAAAGACAATTTCTTCACCAGGTTCGTTTCTCAAGAACTTTGAGATTGAAGCGTAGCTTGCTATTTTTATTATTGCTCTTTACCAAATAAAGTGTAAGCTTCTGCTCTTTCGGTCAAAGTTCTGCGTTGTTAAAGCTGTTATCGAGGATTTCAAATGAAAATCATTGCTTCTGTTTTATCTATCTTAAGCCCAGTCCGTTTTCTAGTTGTGGCTTTTACTTGCGCCATACTATTGTTAACTAGTGCTTTTCCTGCTTTTGCGATCGATAGCTACCAAAGTGACCCTACCGAAGCTACTACACAATTGCTTGACATTCAGGCTAAAACTGACGAAGCCGGAAAAGCACCACCAATAGGATTGAGAAAGACTCAAAAAGAGACTAACGAAGGGCTTAATGAGGTTCAGGGAGCTGCTGATATTGACAAGCAGAAGCGTCCAGAAAATTCCCAGAGTTCAACATCAGTGGAAGAAAATATAAAGAATGTGTTGGAAAAAGTTACAGGTAAGTAACTAAATTAATAGTTCTGGTAATTTTTCGATAGTAATGGGTGATTGCGTCAAAGCAGTCACCCATTACTAATTATTAATGTTAAATTGGCAAATTCAATGTGCAATAGGCAATAGGCAATAGGCAATAGGCAATAGGCAATAGGCAAGGTGAAAGAAGGGTTCCTTGTTGTACTGAGTTTTTTCAGGAATCAAATACTAGCCCTATACTATATAAGATTCAGCATAGCTCAAAGATGCTTCTTCACTGTTGCCTATTCCCTATTGCCTATTGCCTTTCTACAAAAGTAACTTCAGGAATAAAATCTGATTGCTATATATCTTTATTGTTGTAGTTGAAAAAACCACTAAAGTTTGTTAATTCCTAAAGATTGGTTTAATCCTACCTATTAAGGCATAGGCATAATTAAAAATCAGTAATTAGTTCAACAGCATAATGTTTCCTTTGGTTGATGTGGAATATGTCTAAAATTTGAGAACTTAATAAATAAGTTTGCTTAGGGATGGAAAACAATGCGTTCGATAAACATTGGTTTGACTGAAGAACAGCGTCAAGGTGTAATTGATCTGTTAAATCAAGATTTGGCAGATGCCTATTTACTGTTGGTGAAAACCAAAAAATATCACTGGGATGTCGTTGGGCCTCAGTTCCGCTCTTTGCACCAACTTTGGGAAGAACACTACGAAAAGCTGACTCTAAATATTGATGCTTTGGCAGAACGGGTTCGTGCTTTGGGCGGTTACCCAGTTGGCACAATGGAAGGATTTCTCAAGATTGCTACCCTCAAGGAACATGCTGGTAATGTTCCTTCAGCAACGGGGATGGTAGCTTATCTAGTGGAAGACCACGAGCAAGTTATTCGTAACTTAAGAGACCATGTGGATCGCTCTGGTGATGAGTTCCACGATCAGGGAACTGCTGACTTTTTGACTGGACTCATGGAAGAGCATGAAGAGATGGCTTGGATGCTGCGTTCATTTATTGAAGGCGAAGCACTGGGCCCAGATGGTAAACAGCCAGCAGAAGGAGCCAAGACTCCTGTAGGTGTGTAGCTTATAAAGTCTGAGTTGAGCATGGCTGTCTGTGAAACAGTTAGAAGGAGGAATCAATCCTCCTTTAAACTGGTGTGGAAGAATTAATCTACCTGTATCTACCTATTTACCATATTCATTGCAAAAACAACATAATACAAAGCAAAGCAAACAGGGAGTTTTTAAGTGCCAGAAGTATATAAAGCAGAACGTACTACCTCTGCCGTATTTAAAGAGCAGAAGCAAATTGATGATGTGATTCGACGTTTACTAGACAGGGGTGTGCCTAGAGATCATATTTCGGTCATGGGCAGAAATTTCCAGTCAGAAACTAGAATCGCTGGCTTTATTAGTAAAAAAGATGTGATTTTAGGGGGTTTAAGAACAGGGGCAGTTTTTGGTTCCTTGTTTGGTTCCTTTCTCAGCTTGCTCACGGGTGTAGGCGTACTGTTTATTCCCTTTGTCGGCCCAATTGTGGCAGCAGGGCCTATTGGTGCAGTACTCTTGGGGGCTGCTAGTGGAGCGATCGCAGGTAGTGCAGGTGCCGGTCTAGTATCGGTTCTAACTACTTTGGGGATGCCAGAAGATAAAGCGGCTATCTACCAAACCCGCTTACAAGCTGGCGAGTTCTTATTGATGGCAGAAGTACCGAGCGATCGCACTGGCGAATTCCAATTGTTGCTCGAAAGTGCTGGTGGCGAAGAAATCAATACGATTGAAAAAACCTTTGCTCGCCCTTGTCCTGGACAGTGCAACAGTCCACAAGACTTGTCTCCTGAAGTTCGCGCTCATCTTTCTGATGAAGCTCAACGCACATTCATTGATCGCTATAACACTGTCTTCAATGAGAAAAATGACGAATTCACAGCTGAACAAGCCGCTTGGCAGTCTGTTCATGAGCAATATGATGAAGATGAAAACGGTGTTTGGTCAAAAGCTAAAGTTAAAGCTTAAAGATTTCTAAAAAATAAATACTTAAGTTACAAATAGCCTAACTGTTGGCTGACTCACCCGCCTTGAACTAAAGTTCAAGGCTAATAGCTAAAGTCTACTCAAGTAGACTAAAGATTTTTGGTGTTGCTGAATTGAAGTATGAATCTGGATGTAGAGACGTAGCAGTGCTACGTCTCTACGAGGATTTTGGTATTATGCAAAATCATTTTCATACATGAAATCAGCAATGTCAGATTTTGGGATATATATTTAGTCATCTAAAGATAACTTAAGTTATTAGCAAGGAACTTCAGTTCCTTGCGGGACATGGCTTTTACGTTAAGTTGACACGTATGAACAGTTTTAAATCTTCATTAGGGCAATTTATAGCTACTAACACGCACATTTAACTGACCTTGGCGCGGGTTATGGCTGAATATAAATGCGCCTTCTTCAGTTTCCCCACTAGATAAAAAGTCGATCTGTTGCTCTCCTGTTTCTGTAACTTTGCCGTTAATTAATAACTCAGCCATAATTTGAACTGACTCGGCTGTTTCTCCTCCACTATTCTCGACTTCAAAGGGAACATAAAATCTACCATCAACTTCCCGAATTGTTTGTTTTTTAGTAACAGAAAGGATGGGAGGTTGATCCTTTTCGTTCAGCCAAGTGTAGCCCACCAGACTCACAATGATTGCTAGGATAAGTAAGGCAACGCTGAATGTTACCCACTCTGCAATAGAGCGTGGTGGTTGTTCTGTTTTAGTCATATTGCTAACCTGCCGGCTGCACCGCCAATAGTTGCAGGTAATCCCAGCATCAAGGTGTGATCTAACCACATTGTCCAAGGGTCGCTAAAAGCTAACTTTTGAAAGAACCACAGCATAAAAGCGCTTGCTATCAGTGAAACTAGGTAAGACATAATGGTTTCACTCGATGGTCGTTGGAAAAGTCCCTTTTGCTGTCTTCGCTTTTGCTGGTCAGAAAAGCCTGCCTGAAATACAATGCCATAAGAAATCAGCAAAGATGTAGCGATCATTGCCAACTGCCAAGGTGGCGAGGCTGCGGCTGCAAGCATAGGAATTTCATCTGTTGGAGCGATGTTAAATGCAATTATAGTTGCACCAATCAAAGTTCCACCCACATCGGCGAAGGTAGCATGTAACTCATCCCCTTTGTTGTTGGTTGTGCTGTTTACCGGATCGGTTGCTTGTCTTTCAGAATTACTGTTTCCATTATCTCCCAAAAGCTGGTTGGCTAATGCTACACCGAGAGCGAAAGGCACACTTTCAAAGATGATTTTACCTAAAGATTCCTTTAGGGATGTTTCTGGTGTCAATTCTCGCAATAGTAACAACATAAAGGTAGAGCAAGCTAATCCGATCGCGATCGCTTCTACGGTATCCATTGCGGCTTGATGAGTTCGCCCGGTATATCTGCGTTTGCGAAAGCCTTCTATTTGATTAAGCAAGTAAACCACAATAAACATGAATGCGATCGCCATCATCATCAGTTGTGGTTTTGCTAACGATCCAATCCACCAAACCTCCATTGTATAGAGTAAAGGTATACCAAATAAAAAACCTCCACAAGCACCCCGAATGATGTCATTAATCTCACTCCTCCATACATTTTTTTTACGTTTTGTTCCCACTCCTTGACTTTCCTTTTGTTGAAAATTTGCTTTAACTTATATTAATCCTCTAGGAAGATGCATATATAGCAATCCTAAATCATTCGTGAAAAGTTAGATCCCCAGCTTCTTAAAGAAGGCGGGGATCTGGACACCGCGAATTTAGAATATTTTCATATTTTTGAAAGTGGGCATTTTGTAACACCTTGTATCTATCTTAAGATACATAACCTAGAAAATTATTCTATCGGTTGATGGAAGTCAAAAATAATACACTAATGTTAGCTTATGTAATAGCTGAATCAACTACAAGCTGGAATAAAAACTATGAGTGCTGAAAAAAGAATAGAAGCTACTGCAAAAAATATTGAAGGGAAAATTCAAGAGGTTGTGGGTGAAATAACCGGTAATCCCCAAGATAAAGCCGAAGGACAAACAAAGCAAGCCCAAGCCCAAGCTACTCACACTGTAGAAAATATCAAAGACGAACTTAAGAAAGCTTTAGACTAATTTAGTTTTTGCAGTGTAAATAGCAACACAACTGATAGTCTAACATAAAAACTCCACTGCTTAAAAGTTAGTGGAGTTTTTATGTAAAAGTGAAAAGGGTAATTACTAACAAACTGGTTGTTACCATGATTTTCCTAGCAATTTAATTCAATCAACTAAGAACTGGCACGATTAGCTACTAAGTTCCAGATAAAGATAGCAATCATTGCCCCAATGATGGCAACAATTACACCAGGAATACTCAGAGTTGCAGCAGTTAACTGAAATCTTCCTGTCTCAAAAAGAGTAACTAAAACCCCCCCAATCACAGCGCCTATAATACCTAAAAACATCGTTGAAACAATCCCACCACCCTGACGACCGGGATAAATAGCTTTTGCGATCGCTCCAGCAATTAAACCTAGAATTATCCAAGCAATAATGTTTAGCATAAGTTCATCCATCAGAAAACTTTATAACTAGCTTAGAAATTACAATAGTGTTTTCCTTCTACCTAAAGATATAAGTAATAAACTTCAATAAAACTTAATACCCTTTCTGTCAATAATTACAGCCGCCCACAATGATTGTAAGCCTTGGCTATATAGACACAAACACGCTAGCGGCTTCCTTTGAAGTACGTTTAATATGGGGAAATATCAAGAATTATTGGGAGGAATCAATCGTCATGACTGTTATTGTTGCTAAATGGACGATTGACGAATATCACCGCATGATTGATGCTGGCATTTTGAGCGATCGCAAAGTAGAACTACTTAAGGGAGAAATTGTTGAAATGTCGCCGGAAGGGGAACCCCATGCTTATTGTAGTGATGAATCTGGCGAGTATCTAGCAAATTTATTGGCTGAACGCGCCAAAATTCGTCATGCCAAGCCTATCACATTACCCAACGACTCGGAACCAGAACCAGATATTGCTATTGTCCAACGTTTAGGTAGAGAGTATCGAGAGCATCATCCCTATCCAGAAAATATTTTCTGGTTGATTGAGTATGCTAACTCTAGTTTAGAAAAAGATTTAGAGAGAAAAAGCAAAATCTACGCAGAAGCAGGTATTTTAGAGTATTGGGTTGTCAATCTCAAAAAGCTTCATTTAGTAGTGTTTCGAGAAATCTTAGATGGAGAGTACGCAACAAAATTGACATTGACTGCGGGAACAATTCAACCTCTGGCATTTCCAGATATTTCTGTTGTGGTGGAACAGATTATTAATACTTAAGCTAAACGCTTTGTCAAATGTCGTTTCCAGCCAGAGGCTGGAAATGCTATTCCTGGCGGCAGAGCCGCCAGCAAGGGAGGCGGAGCCTCTAAGACGGCATTCCCAGTCGGAGACTGGG
>NZ_JAYGHD010000421.1:0-9872 GCF_034932245.1 Nostoc sp. UHCC 0251 | reverse complement strand
CTTTGAGAAGTCGGGGATCTGAGTCTCTCGATTTTCACAACTCATTTAGGATTGCGAACACAGGTCAATGTAGGCTGAGTCTTTTCAAAATAAAATAATAATCCTATATTTGGTAATTTATATCACTAATAATTATGATTTTACTAATCAGTAAAATTTAATTCGCAGAAGACATACAGTTGAAATTCAATAACTAAAACAGGTAAGCAGAACGAAATAATTAAAGTTAGATATAGCAATCATAAATCATTCGTGAAAAAAGTCTATTGCCTATTGCCTGGACTCCACGACTAATTTCACAATCTCATTTAGGATTGCTATATGCATAGTAGAATGAATTTGATTGCATAACTATATTAGTTTATGTCTATATATTAAAAAACAAGATACTTGCACAAGTGTGAGAATTGATGAAAAAATTGATCCGCGAGAGTCGCTAAAGTATTCTCGCTTCGCAAGGAACGCACGAGGAAATAAGTGAAAGTTTTAGTCGTAGGTAATGGAGGGCGCGAACACGCTCTGGCATGGAAACTGTTGCAATCTAAGCAAATCGAGCAAGTTATCTGTGTACCAGGGAATGGGGGCACAGCAAATATGGAACGTTGTCAGAACTTGCCTCTGGCAGTAGATGATTTTGAGGGCATAAGCCGATATGCTCTAAAAAATGGCATAACTCTGGTGATAGTTGGGCCAGAAGTGCCTTTGGCGAAGGGAATCACAGATTACCTTCAAGAAAAAGGATTGATGGTATTTGGCCCTGTCAGAGCAGGAGCGCAAATTGAGGCGAGTAAAGCTTGGGCAAAAGCCCTGATGCAAGAAGCAGGAATTCCGACGGCACGATCTGCGGTATTTACGGAGGTGACAGCAGCAAAATCTTATGTCAAATCTCAGGGAGCGCCAATTGTTGTCAAAGCTGATGGCTTGGCGGCTGGTAAGGGTGTAACGGTAGCTGAAACACTTGAACAGGCAGAAAACGCCGTTGATGCAATTTTTCAGGGGCAATTTGGTAGTGCTGGTGAATTTGTCGTCATTGAAGAATGTTTGATTGGGCAAGAGGTGTCAGTTTTAGCACTAACGGATGGATTAACGATTAGACCCTTGTTGCCGGCTCAAGACCATAAGCGGATTGGTGAGGGTGATACAGGGGAAAATACTGGGGGAATGGGAGCATACAGCCCAGCACCCATCGCTACGCCAGAGTTGATGGCACGCATTCAAACAGAAGTTTTAGAAAGAGCGATCGCCACTTTAAGAGCCAAAGGCATTGATTACCGAGGCGTACTTTATGCTGGATTAATGATTGCACCCGATGGCGACTTAAAAGTTCTAGAATTTAACTGTCGCTTTGGCGATCCCGAAACCCAGGTAATTTTGCCACTATTAGAAACACCCCTAGAAGAGTTGATTCTAGCCTGTGTACAGCAGCGATTAAGTGAATTGCCTCCCATTGCTTGGAAAGGGGGAGCATCTGCTACTGTAGTTGCCGCTTCCGGTGGTTATCCAGGAGAATATGAGAAAGGCCAGGTGATTACTGGCATTGAGCAGGCAGAGGCAATAGGAGTAACTGTATTTCATGCAGGTACGAAATTGAACCATCAACAAGAAGTAATCACAGATGGGGGCCGAGTATTAAATGTGACTGGAATCGGAGAAAATTTTGAGCAAGCGATCGCCCAAGCATACGCAGGTATCAAACATATTCAGTTTGAGGGCATATATTACCGGAGAGATATTGGGCATAGAGTAGTCAGCGTAAAACAGAGGGAAACTCCATAAGTATTCAATCTGATGTCAGCTTTAAGGCTGGCACTGATTTCCATCAGCCAGTCCTATCCCCCATCCCGCCACAACAAAGTTTGGCGGGAGTACCCCGGAAGTTTAGATGGATAAATTAACTGAGTATCCCAAAATAATTAAGCGTATCCTAACAGAGTATATAGAACTATGTAACCGTCGTCCTAACCAAGACATGGAAACATTTTTGATTATCGATGACCCAAAGGGTCACTATATTTGGATGAACCTTGGTTGGCAAAATGGCGAACGCATTACTGATATGACCGTCTACGTTCGGATTCGAGATTGCAAATTTTGGATTGAGGAAGATTGGACGGAAAATGGGATCGCAACAGACCTAGTTCGTGCAGGTGTTGCCAAGGAAGATATAGTGTTGGCATTCCATGAGCCTAAGATGCGGCAGTATACAGATTTTGCAGTAGCATCGTAGCGGTGACGCATTGGTTTGAATCTCTTAGGGACATCTAAGAATTAAATTACTCAATTCCTGCATCCAACGTGACTATCCAATTTTTTCTCCCCCTGCCTCCCCTGCTTCCCCTGCTCCCCCTGCCTTCCAAAACGATTGATTATTTTTTTAGTTGGAAGTCCCAACCTGAGCCAGACAACTAGCTCAAAATCACGACAGGTTGGATTTTTGTTAGACTGCTCATCTGTGCATAACCAATAGTCACAGAAATGAGTTTAACGCGTTAATCCTCAAGTGGATATCAATTCCGATGGCTGAAATGAGGTAAATTCGTTAAGACTACCTTAACTAGGTATACCCCTTGCGCTCCCTCATGTCTCTGTCCCCTAACATGTTTGTCAAATTAACTGTTAATTTTTTAGTTGTTGGGCTTTATAACAAAGACTATTAACAACTTTATTTAAGATGCTAAGTCTGTTAAAAACAATTCGACATGCGATCGCTAGTTGGTGGTCAGAGTTCACACTCCAGACCAAATTGCTGGCTGTGGCCACAATGGTAGTTTCGTTAGTGATGAGTGGCCTGACTTTCTGGGCTGTGAATACAATTCAGCAGGATGCGCGGATGAATGACACCCGCTTCGGCCGTGATTTGGGACTGCTACTTGCTGCTAACGTTGCTCCCCTAGTCGCTGACAATAATCTGACTGAGGTTGCTCAATTTTCCCAACGCTTCTACAGCAGCACCTCTAGTGTGCGTTATATGCTTTACGCTGATGAAACCGGGGAAATCTTTTTCGGCATTCCTTTTTGGGAAGCGGAGGTAGAAAACTCTCTTACCATTAAACGGCGGATACAACTGCCAGAAGATTACCCTGGTGATGATGAAAAGCCGATGGTGCGGCAACATACAACCCCAGATGGAATAGTCACCGATGTATTTATTCCTCTGATCGTCAATCAAAAATACTTAGGTGTATTAGCGATCGGTATTAACCCCAATCAGACTGCTGTCATTTCCACCAATTTTACCCGCGATGTCACGATCGCGGTTTTTATCACGATTTGGGTAATGGTGATTTTGGCAGGAGTGATTAACGCTTTGACCATCACTAAGCCCATTAAAGAACTGCTGGTGGGGGTGAAGCAAATTGCCACCGGAAATTTCAAGCAGCGCATTGATTTACCTTTAGGCGGCGAACTAGGGGAATTAATTTTAAGCTTTAATGAAATGGGAGAGCGATTAGAGCGCTATGAAGAACAGAATATTGAGGAACTGACCGCAGAAAAAGCCAAGCTAGAAACCCTAGTTTCAACGATCGCAGATGGTGCTGTGTTGATTGATAACAACATGCAGGTGATTTTAGTCAACCCCACAGCAGAGCGAATTTTTGGCTGGGAAGCCGCTAATGTAGTAGGCTGCAATGTCTTGCATCACTTGCCCCCAGCAGTACAAATGGAAATCACTCGCCCTTTGTACGAAATGGCAGCAGGCGAATGCGAAAGCGCCGAATTTCGGATTTTTATTAACCAACCTACGCCGCGGACGATTCGCATTCTCTTGACTACAGTACTGAATTTGCAAAGAGAAAGTATCAAAGGTATTGCGATTACTGTCCAAGATATAACCCGCGAGGTGGAATTAAACGAGGCAAAAAGTCAATTTATCAGCAACGTTTCTCACGAACTGCGAACCCCTCTATTCAACATCAAAACCTATATTGAAACCCTGCACGACTACGGCGAAGATTTAGCTTTACAAGAACGGCAAGAGTTTCTGCAAACTGTAAACCATGAAACCGATCGCCTAACCCGCCTAGTTAACGATGTTTTGGATTTGTCAAAACTCGAATCTGGCCGCAACTACAGCTTCGATGGCGTAGATTTAGCCCAAGCGATCGAGCAAACACTGCGTACTTACCAACTCAATGCCAAAGATAAAGGTGTTGAACTCATTCAAGAAGTTGCTCCTAATTTGCCCTTGGTATTGGGTAATTATGATCTGTTAGTACAAGTATTTGGCAACCTGATTGGTAATGCTCTAAAATTCACCACAGCCGGTGGTAAAGTAGCAATCCGCGCCTACCAACTAGATTTTAAACCCAGTCATACCCAATCTCCTCCAGTGCGGATTGAAATCTCCGATACTGGAATTGGCATCGCCACAGAAGATCAACACTCAATTTTTGAACGCTTTTTCCGTGTAGAAAACCGAGTTCACACCCTAGAAGGCACGGGTTTAGGTTTATCGATTGTCAGAAATATCATCGACAGACATCGTAGTAAAGTCCATCTTGTGAGTGAAGTCGGCATTGGCACAACTTTTTGGTTCGACTTAGCCGCCTTTGAAGAAAAAGCGCCACCGATACAACTTGAACCTATTGCAGAAGCATCCAAAATCACCACAACTTGAAGGTTAGCGATCGGGCATATCTCGTTGTAATCTAATTTTGAGATGATTTGTCACGACAAATTTGATAGGAGCGCCTAACGTATCACTAGATAACATGGTGCGTTAGGCTAAAGCCGTAATCCAATCTATGTCTATATTTCCAATTTAAACGTTTGCAGCTAACGTTGCTTGATTCATCAGAAACGCTTAAATATTTCTTACAAATATATAACCAGTTGCAGCAAATGTTTAATGCTTTGCAACAAATACTCCTTCATATATAAGAAACGTTTAAGTATTTCCTGCAAACATATAAGCCGTTGCAGCAAATGCTTAATGCTTTGCAACAAATACTTCTCCATATATAAGAAACGTTTAAGTTTTTCTTACAAACATATAAGCCGTTGCAGCAAATGTTTAATACTTTGCAACAAATACTCCTCCATATATAAGAAACGTTTAAGTGATTGTAACAATTGTTGTAACGAACTTATAATTTGATTTGCTACCGGAAATGGACATTGTTTCCTCATTCCTATGCTCTGCATGGGAATGCTGATTAGAGGGTCTGCCTCTAGTTAAATATTGAGTCAGAGACTCAATGAATGCATTCCCATACTCTGTATAGGAACGAGGAAAGTCTTATCAAGCTGGGTTTTTAGGACTTGTGTGTACACCGTAGCCTTATAAAGGAGAGGGAGGCTAGAGACAAGATGAAGTTTTGCATTTTATTTAATTCACGTTCCTAAGTTACTAGACTGAAGAACAAACAGACCAATAATAAACCCAAAAGTAACAGCAAAGCCTGATTCTGTTTTACCCAACTTTTTACAGTTATTCCAAAACTGTTAGTGTAACGCTGCTGTTTCAACTCCAACTTTGTCTCTTCAATATTTTGGTAGAGGGTACAGTCTTTGGCGTAGGGACGCTGAGGAAAATTGCAAGTATCATCAGCGTGATAGGTGCAGGTGTCGCACAGATACCCGTCCCCAGTGGCGCGGTGCAATGGAATACCGGGATGACCGTAAGCTTTGAGTGTTGTCCGGCAATAGGGACAACTAATAGCTTGACTATCAACGAGTTGATGGCAGTGGGGACAAGATACAGTAGCCAAAACCTTTAGCGCAAATAGGTAAACACTTTGATTCTATCGATTTACAGGATTAATGGAGAAATACATGCGTAGCCTGTTAATTTTGAATATGGCTAGCTCTAAAAAATTGTTATTTTACCAGTAAAAGTACTAATTTCATGCTGGCTTTTTATATTTTTTAAGTGATTTATATCACTCGACTTAATTAAGGCTATGCCATAATCTAGCAAATATCAGGTTTTATCCCAAGTCCAATAATTATTTCGAGGTAGAAAAATATTGCCTTTTAATCCTGAGCTGTGCCGTAACGAAAGCGAAGTTGAAAGCAAACTCATAGTGCAATATTTGCTACCGCAGCTAGGTTATACTCCTGACACCTGGCATCAAGAGGTTGCCGTTGGTAGCATCCGCTTAGATTTCTTAGCATTTGCTGCACAAGTGATTCCCTTTGTCTTAGATGCCAACTCACCGCTGAGTGTCGTCATGGAGGCAAAGCATCCCAAACAAAACTTAAATAATCATGTCCCCCGACTCAGGCATTATTTAACCAGTCTGAATGTCAGATATGGATTGTTGACTAACGGCAAAGAGATTAGAATTTATCAAAAATTGCAATACGATATTCAACTATTATTTCAGTGTCCTGGAAACGAAGTTGAAGCTAAGTTAGATAAAATTCAAAGTTTAATTGGTAGAGAAAGTCTAAAAGAAGGACAGTTTGTAGATAAAGTAGAAGTTCAAATAGCTGAAAATAATTTAAATTTTGAAATAAAGAGACAACATTCAATGAAAACGATTGCAATCTACCATAATAAAGGCGGCGTTGGAAAGACTACTGTTGCAGTCAATCTTGCAGCAGCATTACGTAAAAAAGGTAAAAGAGTACTTTTGATTGATATAGATTCTCAGGCAAATACTACTTTTGCGACAGGATTAATTAAATTTCAATTTGATGAAGAAGATGATTTACGTGAACAAAATGTATCTTGTTTATTAGAATCATCAGATTTCAATTTTATACCAGAAATTATGCGTCAATCTCATTATTTTAATAATCCAGAGATAGACGTGGTTCCATCACACATTAATTTAATTCAGAAACAAGATCAACTAAATCTAATAGCAGTAAGTAGAAGTAGACTGATTTCCAAACTTAAACCTGTAGAAACAAATTACGATATTGTAATCATTGATACTCCTCCCTCAAGAGACTATTATGCTCAAGTTGCATTAATTGCTTCTGATTATTTGATAATTCCTTCAGATTTAAAACCATTTGCAAATCAAGGTTTACCAACAGTAAAAAATTTTGTTAATGAAATTAATGAGTACAAAGAAATGATGGGGAGAACACCTATTAATATAATAGGTGTTCTAGCTTCTAAAATTTCAACTAACTCCAAATTTTTGCAGTACACTTTCCCCAGACAAAGAAGCGTCATATCTGAGCGCTATAATTTACCTTTGATGGAAGCTGTTATTTATGATAGAACCTCTCTTTCTGAATGCATGAATAATTCTATAATGGTAGGAGATTTAGAATATCCAGATCCAAAATCAGTTATCAAATATGCAGAATCAAAAATTACTGCTCAACAATCTGCTATGGAATTTGAGATGTTAGCTAAAGAAGTTTTAGAAGAAATAGGAGTTAATTAATAATGAAATTTTATACTGTAGATGTAAAAAATATTAGTTGTGATGTGCCTGCATCCAATTTTTCAAACGATGCTTTAAATAGCCTTGCCGATATGATTATAGAAAGTGGGGGAATTATCAGACCATTAGTTTTGAAAACTACAGGTTTAGAGACTTATACAGTAGTTGATGGGTACTTTGAATATTATGCTGCTGTTAGAGCAAGAGAAAAAAATCCTCGACAATGCGAAATGGTAAATGCCTTTGTAATTTCCCCTAAGAATGAGGATGAGATATTTAAGCAAGTAGCTGCATTCAGGGAATTAGCTTCTGATAATAAACCAGAAATTCAAACTCCAATTAAAACAAATAATTCAGAATCTATTTCAAAAAATAATGATTTTAATTTATTGGAAAAGCAAATTAATGATTTAAGATCAGAACTGGCGCAAGAGAGGCAAGAAAGACAGAAACTATACGAAACTCTCAAGTTGATTGAAAGTCAGATACCCAAACAGATTACACCTTTAGAAGCATTCAATACTTTAAGTTTATTAGAACTGACCTTCAGATTAAGAACTGCTGGTTTTACTGATAAAAAAGCTGTTCAGGTTGCTGAAAGTTTAGAAAAAGAACGTAAAAAGAAAAACTTTGAATCTTTGAAAGATATATTAGCAAGAGTAAAAATTACCAGTGGCAAAAAACAGATTAAAGGTATAAGCAGCGATAAAATGGTAGATATTGTTGATAGCTGGTCACGTATCTTGTTTATTTAAAAGTTAGTTACATCTGAGTCGCAAGAATAATTCGGGGCTAATTATGGATAGTCTGGAATCTAAAATTTTTGAAATCTTAAAACGTGGCACTCCCATAAGAGCAGTAAAGATTGCTGAGATGCTAGGAGTTGAAAGACGGGAAGTCAACCATTACTTGTATTCTTCATTAAAGAATATAGTTGTGCAAGATAGTGAGTATAAATGGTCATTGAAAACACATGAAATAGGTAATAATCAGCATATCCCAACTCAACCACAAACACCTCAAAACCAATCATCAAAACCTGTAACCCAAAATAACGTCTACAGTTTTACCAAAAAAGAAATTCGACAAGATACTCCGATTCAACCACCAACTCTGTCAAATCAATCCTCAGAACCCATCAAGCATGAGAAACTGGAGAAATTTCATCAGCAAGATTTTCAAGCAAACCCTCAAACTCCATCCTCACAACCTGTAAAACAAACTAATCCTTATGAAGTTGTCAAAAGAGAACTTGCTCAAGTATCTTCTGAGGAAAAGGTAAAAATTCTAGAAAATGCTTTTAGACAAGATAGATATACAGAACTAGAAGATGAGCAGATAAATGCTCTCCAATCAATTTTAGAAGAAGCTAGGCGGGAAGTAATTATAGCTAATAAAGCTTATACACAAGGAAAACTAAGCTTTTGGAAGACTAACTCTTTAGCGATCGCAGTTGTATCTATAGCCTTAACTCTTGGTACATTCTTCCTAATTAGTCAACTAAGATCCAACTCTACGTACCAACCTACCCCAACTATTCCACAAAATAGGTAGCTTCGCCAACCCTTTTGCGGTCTTTCCCTGTGTTTCTGGGTGAAGCATTGAGCTATTTCCTAACCTCGCATCTGTCGCAGTGCATCAAATGCCTTAACTCGCAACCCAACTGGTAACAGCGATAATCCTAAACCAATCCAAGATTTAGGAGTTGAAAAAGACTTTCCTGCTAAAACTAGCTCTCTACCTTTTTGCGTTTCCCCCTTTTCAATTAAACGCAAACCTAATAATAATTGCGTTTCCATTAAACGATTTCGCCTAGTTTTTTCTAGTTTTTCTGACTCAAATTTATAACTTTCTAAATATTTGATTTTATCATATAGATAAGGAATAGCTCGATTGATACCTTGCTGCTCTGCATGGCATCGATATTCCATCAATAATTCTGGTAAATAATAACCCTTTTTTCCAGCCAAAGCCAGCCGCACAAATAAATCATTATCCTCACAATTTTGTATATTGGGCAACATAAATCCTAATTCTACCAACGTTTTGCGGCGAAATAATGTCGCCCCAACTTGAAAACTTTGGTGAATAAATACAACTTCTAATAAATTATCTACAACACCTGCTGGTAAATTTTTTCTACCCCAGCGATGAGAATTTTCTTGAGTTTTTGCCTCATCCCTCAGATTATCAATATCAATTATCCAATGGTCTGTACCAACAAAATCAATGCTAGGGTTTTGAGCAAGAATAGGTGCAGTACTTGCGAGGAAATCTGGTGTTAGCCGATCATCATCATCAAATTTAATAAAATATTCACCACTGGCAGCATCAAAGCCAGAGCGCATATTATTACTTTTACCAATATTTTGCGAATGACGAATATATTTAATCCGTTGGTCTGTGTACTGTGACATTAACTCAGGTGTTCCATCGCTAGAACCGTCATCACAAACAATTAGTTCAAAGGGAGCATCTCACCTTTGCAAATATAGGTGTAAGTGAGGGAAGATAGTTACACTC
>NZ_JAYGHD010000420.1:0-9907 GCF_034932245.1 Nostoc sp. UHCC 0251 | reverse complement strand
TTCAAAGTCTCTCTCCTTTTAGGAGAGAGAAATAGAAGTGAGGTTTTCCAGATGCCGCTGAATTGTCAGACCTTTAACCAGTTGCTTTGAGCAACTTGTCTAGTTAATTGAGATAGTAACTGGATTTATGCCGTACTGTACTAGTCTAGATAAATGAATTAATCAAGGGTTCGACTATTGTATAATCGGGTTTGTGAGTCAACCCTGCATTGCCCCTCAGTGTATCAATTGAAGGCGGTTGAACCATGCTAGAAATTCCTGAATATAAAATTTGGGCAAAAATCCATGAAAGTGCTAATTCACGGGTCTATCGGGGAATTCGTGAACGGGATCATTTGCCTTTAATCTTCAAGATTTTGAAGAAAGATTACCCCACCCCAGAGGAAATCACGCGCTATAAACTCGAATATGAAATTACGCGCAGCTTATCATTGGAAGGGGTTATCCAGGCTTACGGCTTGCAGCAATATCAAAGTACTTTTGTGATCATTCTGGAGGATTTTGGGGGGGAATCTTTAACAAAAATTATAGCGGCAAGAAGGTTTTCCTTAACAGAGTTTCTGAAGTTAGCTATTCAGATCGCTGAGGCTTTAGGTGAAATTCATACCGCAAATATTATTCACAAGGATATTAATCCATCCAATATTGTTTTAAATATAGAAACACAACAACTTAAAATTATTGACTTTGGGATTTCAACTGCCCGATCGCGGGAGACATTAACTCTCAAAAATCCAACCGTATTAGAGGGAACATTAGCTTACATCTCTCCAGAGCAAACAGGCAGGATGAACCGTTCTCTGGACTACCGAACTGATTTTTATTCATTAGGTGCGACCTTCTATCAACTTTTGACCCATCGGCTGCCCTTTGAATCTAGTGATGCCCTGGAGTTGATTCATTACCATCTGGCTTTGGAACCTGTTCCACCAGATACGCTCGATCCAGAAATTCCGGCGATCGTTTCCGAAATTATCCTGAAACTATTAGCTAAAACAGCAGAGGATCGATATCAAAGTGCCTGGGGAATTAAAACTGATTTAGAACAGTGTCTAATTCAGCTAGAAAATACGGGACGAATTGAGCCTTTTTTGTTAGCGCAACAGGATATTTCTGATAAGTTTTATATCCCGGAAAAACTCTATGGTAGAGAAAGGGAGGTTGAGACATTATTAGCAGCGATCGCCAGAGTAGCAGGTAAGAGAATTGATCAGTCGCAAGTTGAACTGATGCTGATAGCAGGATACTCCGGTATTGGCAAGTCAGTATTGGTGCAGGAAATTTATAAACCGATTACGCAACAACGGGGCTACTTTATTTCGGGCAAATTCGATCAGTATCAGCGCAATATTCCTTACTTTGCGATCGCTCAAGCCTTTGAATCACTGATCAAACAATTATTGACCGAAGAGGATGTACAACTGGGTCAGTGGCGAGACAACCTCTTAGCTGCCCTCGGCTCAAACAGTCGCGTAATTACTCAAGTAATTCCCACATTGGAACTAATTGTCGGCAATCAACCAGACGTACCAGTTCTACCGCCAACAGAAGCCCAAAATCGCTTTAACCAAGTCTTCCAAAATTTCATTCGCGTTTTTACCCAGTCAGAACATCCACTCGTCATCTTTTTAGACGATCTCCAGTGGGCAGATAATGCCTCGCTGAAGCTGATTCAACTGCTAGCTACCTCCACTGAAAAACAATCGTTATTGTTAATGGGGGCATACCGAGATAACGAGGTAAATACAGCGCATCCCCTGATCCAGATGGTAGAGGAAATTCGCCAAGCTGGAGCAGTAGTGAACCAACTTTCTCTGGCAGCATTAAGTTTACCTGATATCAATCAGCTGATTGCCGATACATTGCACTGCCAACCAGAGAATTCCCTGCCCTTAGCGGAACTGGTGCAACTAAAAACTGGTGGTAATCCCTTTTTCATCAATGAATTTTTGAAATCTCTCTACACGGAAGGGCTAGTAGAATTCGATCACCAAACAAATAAATGGCAATGGTCGATAGAGCAAATTCATAATCAAGGAATTACCGATAATATTGTGGAGTTGATGGCAGGCAAGATTCAGAAGCTCAACGCTAAGACGCAGCAACTATTACGGCTATCTGCCTGCATTGGCAACCAATTTAATCTAGAAACCCTAGCATTAGCCGCCGAACTATACCAGCGAGAAACCGCCCAGACTTTGGGAGTAGCGATCGCCCAAGGGTTGATTCTGCCCATGAGCAATGCCCACAAATCGGTTGTATTGGATGTGCCACTCCCTGGCAACCCTGCCATTGAATATAAATTTGTTCACGATCGCATTCAGCAAGCAGCTTATTCTCTGATCCCCGAATCAGAACGGAGACATGTTCATCTGCAAATCGGCAAACAAATGCTCCAGCAAGCTTCTGCCCAGCAGCGAGAGCAAAATATCTTTGACATTACCAATCAACTCAATTTAGGTAAAGAGCTAATTAAAATCCAGCCAGAGCGAGATGAACTGGCTCAACTAAATTTGATGGCAGGGGAAAAAGCGAAAGCTTCTACAGCATACAACTCTGCTCTGAAATACTTCCAAATAGGTTTAGATTTATTGGCAGATAATTGCTGGCAAACTCAGTATGACTTGGCTCTAGCGCTGTATAGTTTGGCAGCAGAAACAGCTTACCTCAATGGCGAACTAGAGCTAATGGAACAATTGGTAAGCTGCGTGCTAGAAAATACCAAATCGCTGGCAGCCAAAATTAAAGTTTATGAAGTAAAAATTCAAGCATATTGCGGACAGATGCAATTTCTGTCAGCACTGGCGATCGGTCTTCAGGCTCTAGAGGAATTAGGCGTACATCTGCCAGTTGCACCAACTCCAGAGGAAATTCAGCAGGCATTCTCCAATACTGCCCGCACCTTGGAGGGTAGGCGGGTGGAAGATTTGTTTAATCTACCACCGATGACGGATGCGATCGCTCCCCTCAGCATGTGGTTACTAGCAAATTTGACGGCCCCAGCCTACCAAGCAGCCCCGGCGCTATTTCCACTAATCATTCTGGAGATGGTGAATTTATCAATTAAGTACGGCAATCATGACCTTTCAGCCTTTGCCTACGCCGCCTACAGTAACATTCTGGGTAGCGTGCTTCTAGAGATTGAAACGGCCTATCAGTTTGTGCAGTTGGCACTGAAGCTACTAGAAAAATCCAGCAATTTACTGATCCGTTGTAAAACCCTATTCATGGCCAACGCCTCTGTGCGGTTTCGGAATGTTCACCTCAAAGAAACGATTAAACCATTACAGGAGGCTTACCAAATCGGTATTGAGACGGGAGATTTGGAATTTGCCGCATACAGTATTTTGCACCACTGCGATCACTGTTTTTTTACAGATATGCCCCTGTCTGAACTGGAACAGAAACTGGAAAGCTACATCCAAGTACTCACTCAACTGAAAGAATCTACTAATGCCAATGCACTCAAGGTTTATCAACAGACAGTCTTGAATTTGATGACGACATCTCCTGCTCCCGAAGTTTTGATCGGTGAGGCTTACGATGAGTCGCAAGAATTACCTTTGCTGCAACAAGCTAATCATCATAAAGGGCTGTTTTATCTTTACTTCAATAAGCTATTTCTTTGCTATTACTTCGAGAATTTCCCCCAAGCCGTTGACAATGCCAATCAAGCAGAAAATTACCCGGATGGGGGTAGGTCGAATGCTGTTTTCCCCATCTTCTATTTTTATGATTCCCTGGCGCGACTAATGCTGTATCCGCAGGTGAATCACCAGGAGCAGGCAATAATTCTCCAACGGGTAGCTGACAGTCAACAGAAGATGCAACTTTGGGCACATCATGCCCCGATGAACTATCTACACAAGTGGTACTTAGTAGAAGCAGAACGGCATCGGGTATTGGGTGAGGTAGTAGCAGCAATGGATGCCTACGATCGCGCCATTACCCTGGCGAGGGAGAACGAATACCTCCAAGAAGAGGCTCTGGCAAACGAACTGGCAGCAAAATTTTATCTGGCAAACAACCGGATGACGATTGCCAAAACTTATCTCCAAGAGGCGAAGTATGGTTATTTAAGGTGGGGGGCAACCACTAAAGTCCAAGATTTAGAAAAACGCTATCCCCAACTGCTAGAGGTAGGCTCAGAAAGAACCGAAAAACGTCAAGTTGACACTACACAATCGACTTCAACTAAGTTAGCAGCACTTGATCTAGAAACGGTGTTGAAAGCCTCTCAGGCGATCGCCAGTGAAATTCTGCTAGATAAACTCCTGGCAAAACTGATGACCATTCTGATTGAGAATGCTGGGGCGCAAACGGGTTATCTGATTTTGCCAACACAAGACGAATGGCGGGTTGAGGCGATGGGTTCGATTGGCAATGAGACAGTAGCCGTATTGCAATCAATTCCCCTGGAATCGAGATCAGCAGATAGCACTCCTTACTTGCCAACTACCCTGATTAATTACGTGGTTCGCACCCAAGAAAGTGTTATTCTCGACAGTGCTGCTCAATTGGGCAACTTTCAATCTGAACCCTGGATTGTTCAGCACCAATCGAAATCAATCCTTTGTGCGCCTCTTTTAAACCAGGGAAAACTAACTGGAATTGTCCTTTTAGAAAATAATCTCACCACCAGCGCCTTTACCCCAGAGCGAATTGAAATCTTCAGTCTACTTTCTACTCAGGCAGCTATTTCCATTGACAATGCCCGTCTGTTAAAGCAGCAGGCAGAACTGAATGAATCCTTACGGGCTGAAATTACCGAACGCCAACGAGCCGAGAAAGACCGCGATCGCATGATCGCCATCCTAGAAGCATCTACCGATCATATTGGCATGGCAACCCCCCAAGGCAATATTTTTTGGAATAACACTCAAGCCAGAAAATTGGCAGGTATACCACTAGATGCAGACATCACTACTATGAACATCCCTAACTACCATCCCCAATGGGCATTAGAGATTATCCAAAATCAAGGCATTCCGGCAGCTATCCAAGATGGTAGCTGGGTTGGTGAAACCGCGTTGTTGGGCAGTGATGACAGAGAAATTCCAGTTTCCCAAATGATCATTGCTCACAAAGCTATAGATGGCAGTCTGGAATATTTTTCTACAATCATGCGCGATATCAGCGCCCTGAAAGCAGTAGAGGCAGAAGTCCGTCAACTCAATGCCGAATTGGAAGAACGAGTCATCCAGCGAACTGCCGAATTGCAAGCTGCTAACAAAGCGTTGGAGGCTTTTTCTTACTCTGTTTCTCATGATTTACGGGCACCGCTACGGGCGATCGTTGGTTTTTCGAGAATGATCCAAGAAGACTGCGGTGAGCAACTCGATGCGGAAGGCAATCGTTATCTAAAAGTTGTGCGAGAGAATGCCAAACGCATGGGTGAGTTGATCGATGATCTGTTGAACCTATCCCGCCTAGATCGTAAGGAAATGACCCGGCAACCCGTTTTCTTCAATGAGATGATTCAAAAGGTGCTGAGTGATTTAGCCCTGGATTTAAAGGGTCGTCAGATTGAGTTTGCGATCGCTGATTTACCCATGTCTCACGCTGATCCTTCACTGCTCAAGCAAGTCTGGATAAATCTGTTATCGAATGCGATCAAGTACACCCGCTACAAATCCTCTGCTTACATTGAAGTGGGCTATGAGGTTATGGATGGGGAAGGAGTGTATTTTATCAAAGATAATGGAGCCGGATTTAATATGCGATATGCCGATAATCTGTTTGGGGTATTCCAACGTCTGCACCGCGAACAAGATTTTGCAGGTACAGGCATTGGACTGACGATCGTGCAACGCATTATTCAACGCCACGGTGGGCGTATCTGGGCCGAAGCAGCGGTTGATCAAGGCGCGACTTTTTACTTCACCGTTCCCAATAAAATAAACCATGACTGACCAACCCATTGATCAGCCCACTGAACCATTTTCTGAGCAACCAACTTTCATTGTATTAGTTGAAGATAATCCTACTGATGCCGAGCTAACTATTCGGGCATTGCGTCGCGGTAGAATCAGCAATCAGATTCAACTGCTCGAAGATGGAGCCGAAGCCCTCGATTTTCTTTTTTGTCAGGGGAACTACGCCCACCGTAGCATGACGAATCAACCCAAAGTCATTTTGCTGGATTTGAAACTGCCAAGGATAAGTGGATTAGAAGTTTTACGGCAACTCAAGTCTGATCCACGCACACAAATGATTCCGGTTGTGGTGCTGACTTCTTCTGCTGAAGACCAGGATATGATTGAGAGTTACCAACTTGGGGTGAATAGCTACATCGTCAAACCTGTTGATTTTGAACAATTTAACGAAGTAGTCAAACAGCTTGGTTTTTATTGGGTCTTGTTTAACCAAGCGCCATTATTATAATTAACCTGAGTTCGGGATAAGGAAAGCAGATAAGCCACTAGTACAGCACGGCGTAAATAAACCACCCATTCCAAATCAACGAAACTCTTATCCTGTATTCATTTTGACTTTTGACTTTTGACTTTTGACTTCCGCCTTGCGGTACTAGAGCCTTTCGTCCTCATACATACTTTCCCGGCTTACCGCATAGTCCGAAAGGGGAGGTGCATCATGGCGGTGACTTGCTGCCCATTCCCGGAAAGCTGTTACCCACTCCGATGCTGTTGCAGTTTCATGGAAGGGACGTTCTGACTGTTTTACCAGTTGCCGCAACAGGGTATCTATATATGGTTTAACCTGCTCTGGAGAAATATTGGTGATGCTTGCCAATAACCGAACTATATTTTCTAACTCGTCTTGATGTTGTTCTTGCAAGTTTTGTAGGTGCTGATAAATCAAGGTTTTCTGAGCATCGCCTTCATCGGTATCTGGATTCATAAGTGTCCTACCGTTGTATGCGCTATTTTCATTATGGGAGGTTTTAAAACTTTATTAACAAGTATGTAATTACAAATTACGTAGCTTGCTTCTCATGCCTTGGCGAGTATTACAAATTACGAATTATATTGCAATCCTTCAGCACTGCTACCAATTTTTCAATATGCGCTGCTTCATGAGTTGCCATTAAAGATATTCTGATCCGACTTGTGGGTACTGTGGGAGGGCGAATTGCTGGGGCAAAAATGCCAGCATCTCTTAGCTGTTTTCCAGCTTTGAGCGCATCTGTCGCATTAGGGAATTGAAAACATAATATGGGTGATTCAGAAGGCAGCAATTTCAGGTTAGGTAACTGTTGCAGCAAAGTTTTCAAGTAATGTATATTTCCCCACAATTGGGCACGGCGTTGCGGTTCTTGTTGCACTATCTTGATTGCTGCTAAGGCCGCGGCTGTATCAGCAGGTGAAAGCCCAGTGGTATAAATCCAACTGGGTGCGCGGTTCCGCAAAAAGTCAATTAGAGCGCTACTTCCTGCCACATACCCGCCTAAACTACCTAAAGCTTTACTCAAGGTGCCAACTTGAATTAACTGCTTTCCTGTACATCCAAAATGTTCAACACACCCAGCGCCAGTTTTTCCTAGTACCCCAGTGGCATGAGCTTCATCAACCAACAGCATACAGCTAAACTCATCAGCGATCGCCAACAGTGCAGGTAACGGACATAAATCGCCATCCATACTGAAGACAGTATCAGTAAGAATCAAACAGCGGCGGTAATTTTGTCGCTGTTGACTCAACTGAGTTTTTAATACTGCGATATCACAGTGCGGGTATTCCACAACTGCTGCACCGCTGAGAATCGCTCCATTTTTCAGACTGGAATGATTGTACTGGTCAGAAAAAATTAAATCACGTTTGCCCACAAGGGCGGTAATTGCACCCAAATTGGCTAGATACCCGGAACTAAATACTAAGGCATCTTCTGTTTGTTTGGTAGATGCGATCGCTTCCTCTAACTCCCTGTGTAACTCCCGATGCCCACTGAGTAATCTAGAACCAGTGCTACCAGTCCCAAATTCCGCGATCGCAGCCGTTGCAGCTGCCATCAACCGCTGATCTCCAGCCAATCCCAAATAGTCATTGCTGGCAAAATTAATTACCTCTTGCCCAGCTAAAACCACCGTTGCACCCGGATGTCCGTCGATAGGTTGTACCGAACGATACCAGTCCGCCCGATGAATTGTTGCTAAGGACTGTTCTAGCCAGGCATAAGGGTCAGTCATTGGGGAGCAGGGGGGCAGGGGAGCAGGGGAGCAGGGGAAAAATAACTAATAACTAATGACTAATAACAAATGACAAATGACGAATGACAATTAAACTTGTTCGCTACTGAGATGAGCGATCGCTTGTTTAATCCAATCTTCGACATAGGCATCTTTGGGTAGTCCGATGTCTTCGCTGACCACATGCAGGGCGTGACTGACCTCGTGGGCAGTATATCCCAAGGCGAAGAGGGTCATTTGCACCTCTTCGAGAATTCCTGGTGCTGGCCCGCCTGTGGCGACGAAGAACCCGGCTGATTTACGCCACTCGACTAATTTGCTTTTCAGTTCCAAACAGATGCGTTCAGCGATTTTTTTACCCACTCCTGGAGCCTGAATGAGGATTTGTGTATTCCCAGCGATGATTGCTTGGACTAAATCTGGTAGTTCCAGAGTGTCCAAGAGAGCGATCGCTAAGGCTGCACCAATACCTGTGACAGTCAGCAAGTGGCGAAATAAATCGCGTTCGGCTGGGGAAGCAAAGCCATATAGAAAGGGCACTTCTTCCCGAATTTGCAAATGGGTAAAAATTTGCGCCACTCCTCCTGACTCTGGTAACTGATTGGCTAGCCGTTGGGGAACTTGCAAATCATACCCCAAGCCATTCACTTCTAGAGTCAGAATCACGCGATTAGCGCCAATTGTTTGGATACCAGCGACTATACCTTTTAAATAACTAATCATTACAAGAGACCAAAATAATTTAAGCCTTCAATAATTCCACCTGCACAAAAACTTTTTGCCAGGTAGCGGTGGTCATCAGGATACTCATTGTGCCATTGGAGTAACTCTTTTCGGGCATTCCCCACAATGATTCCCCGTTCGTTGCCTACAGCAAATAAAGCAATATCATTACCTGAATCACCACAGACAACTGTTTGTTCTGCTGCAAATTTCCACTTCTGGCGTAAAAACTGCATTGCCTGACCTTTATCGCTGCTATGGGGTACAATGTCAAGGTCAATACCGCTACTGTAGATTAACTTTACATTTAATTTAGATTTCTGCAACTCTGCTTCAAGTTGTGGTAGAACTTTCGCAGATGCATCTTGTTCTAGGAAAAAACTCACTTTAAAGGGACGCTGCTCTGAATCTGGTTGCCGAGCTAACTCAGGGTATTTTTTAGTAATAGATAATACCGTTTCGCCCTCCCATCCCTGAGATAAGATTTCTGACCAACCTGAGTCTGGAGTATCAGTACCATCAAGGTAAATTTCTGTACCTACAGAAAGAACAAGAGCATCGGGTTGCAAAAGATTTTTTTGAGCTTGGAGTTCTTTGTAAAGTACAGGCGATCGCCCGGTAGAATAAACGATTTTAGTGCCGTATTCTTGGCGATGTCTATTCAGCAGTTGATTTAGTTCTGGTAAAGCGCTGTCATCACCCACAGTCCGATATACGAGAGTGTCATCTAAATCGGTTACAAACAGAAATGGTTTCATGATTAGAACTCTTGCAAAATTTCGTTATTTTACCGCGTGAAGAGACTTTTGCAAGAGATTTATCAGGAAAGGCAGAGGGCAGGAGGCTCAGTTGGCAGAAGGGAATTCTAACTCCTGCCCACAGAAGAGACCGCAGGGAGTAAGGGTTTAAGACCCCCACTGAACTCTTGTTCAGTGGCTCCAAGTTAGGAGGGGTCGGAATCTCCTTCTAACTTGTTCCTTCTGCCGCCTTTGACTATGGGCTATCGTGTCGCCCACCCCACAATAAATAGTTGTATAT
>NZ_JAYGHD010000419.1:0-9960 GCF_034932245.1 Nostoc sp. UHCC 0251 | reverse complement strand
ATTTTCAACCGACTCTGCATTTATATTATGCAGCTTAAATGCCGATTAGCTTATCAACCAATGTATTTTGCATGATTTTTAGTTGGTACTTAGGTAAAAATAATTAAGCTAACAAAACGAGCGGGTACTCGGTTGAGAATAGGCTTGCAATTAATTGCAAATTCTTTAATGAGATTAAAGCATTCAAAACTCTTTTTCCAAGTGTCTAATTGCTGAGATTAGAGCGGAAAAGCATATTCATATATGGCTATATTGAAAGGCATACTCATAGGAAATCCACCACAAAAAATATTTTTCTGTGTCTAACTTCGTATAAATATCACGTAAGCTAAAAAAAAGCATCTATCAAAAGTTACATAAATTTGCAAGTAACTGAGATACAAAATCCAGACTCACGAAGAGTTTTTGCCTCCTGCCTCAAGGGCTTATCCAATCTAATTTCAGATTAACGTCAATGACCAAAATAGCTTTATGATTTTCTACGAAAGTATATTTGAAATTATTCAGGTCTAGCAGCAAATCTCAAGCCAATTCTGAAACATGGCGAATCACCTTTAGGTGTTTCGTGCAATGCTGGTTTTGAACGTTCTTCCAGAGTCCAATAAAGTGCAGGGAGATAAAAAAGTATGCCTGAACACCCATTCCATGACCAACTGAGTTTAGAAGAACAAACTGAGAAACTTGGAAAGCAAGCAGTAACCTTGGGTTTGATTCCAAGTTTTGTGGTGCATTACTTTCCCGATACCTGGGTATTTTATATACCTAATGAAAATCAATCCGAACCGCTGACACCAGAAGAGGCATACCTTCGTTTACAACAACTGGTTAAACAGTAGATTTTTTGATCACAGATTTTGAATCCAACGGCTAGGCAGTGTAATTTTTAAGTAACAGTAGTTATGGCAAAACCAGCAATTTTAACTGTCGATGATGATCCAGAAGTGTTGCAAGCGGTGTCACGAGACTTGCGGCATCAGTATGGCGATCGCTTCCGCATTGTCCGCGCAGATTCCGGGATTACCGCTCTAGACGCAGTGCAGCAACTCAAATTACGGAATGAAGCAGTTGCTCTATTCTTAGTGGATCAAAGAATGCCACAGATGGGAGGTGTGGAGTTCCTTGAACAGGCAAAAGTCATCTTTCCTGATGCGAAACGTGCTTTGCTGACGGCCTATGCAGATACGGATGCGGCCATTAAATCAATCAATAGTGCCAGACTTGATTATTACTTACTCAAGCCCTGGAATCCCCCAGAAGAACGGCTCTATCCGGTTTTGGATGATTTGCTAGATGACTGGCTAGCTGGATTCCGCCCACCCTTTGAAGGGATTCGAGTCATTGGTAATCGCTGGTCGCCTTTTTCCCATCAGGTGAAAGACTTTCTGGCGCGTAACCAGATTCCATACAAGTGGTTAGATATTGAACTGGAGCCGGATGCAGAAAAATTAGTAGAATACGCAGAAGCCGATGGCAGACAGCAATTGCCCCTGGTGCTGTTTCCCGATGGTTCCCGATTAATTCAACCATCTAATTTAGAGATTGCTGCCAAAATTGGACTGCAAACCCAGGCAGAGCGACCATTTTATGACTTGGCGATCGTGGGTGGTGGCCCTGCTGGACTGGCAGCCGCAGTCTATGGCGCTTCCGAGGGATTGAGTACAGTTTTAATTGAGCGTGAAGCTCCGGGCGGACAAGCAGGCACGAGTTCACGCATTGAAAACTATTTAGGGTTTCCTGTTGGCTTGAGCGGCAGCGATTTGGCTAGGCGGGGAGTCACTCAGGCGCGACGATTTGGGGTAGAAATTCTCACTCCTCAAGTAGTAACCGGAGTTAAGCTGCAAGATCCTTATCGGGTTCTGCAATTGGCGGATGGCAGTGAGATTAGTTGCCATGCACTTTTAGTTGCAACTGGCGTTTCCTACCGCTGGCTAAATGTCCCAGGAGCCGAGAAGCTGACAGGGGCAGGAATTTATTACGGTGCTGCTATGACTGAAGCGATCGCCTGTACCAATGAAGAGGTTTACTTGGTAGGCGGGGCAAATTCTGCCGGACAAGCAGCAATGCATTTTTCTAAGTATGCCAGCAAAGTGATCATGTTGGTGCGGGGTCAGTCGCTTTCATCGAGTATGTCGCAATACTTGATTGACCAGATTGCGGCTACTGCAAATATCAAAGTTTGCACAGGTTGCAGCGTCGTGGAAGTGAAGGGAGATGAACATTTAGAAGAAATTGTGATTGTCCATGCCAAAACTGGACAAACTGAAACCGTGCCAGCGCGATCGCTTTTTATCTTCATTGGTGCTAGCCCTAAAACTGATTGGCTCGATGGTGTTATTCAACGCGATGCTCAGGGGTTCATCCTCACAGGGCCAGACTTAATGCATAATGGCAAATCTCCTCAAGGTTGGCATTTAGAACGCTCTCCTTTCTTACTAGAAGCCAGTGTTCCTGGCATCTTTGCAGCCGGAGATGCACGATCCGGGTCAATTAAGCGGGTAGCATCCGGTGTGGGAGAAGGCTCCATCGCCATTCAATTCGTTCACCGTTACCTGAGCAATGTTTAGCTAAAGCGGGATGGACTCAGTTACCGTACTTAGCAGGTTGCATTACTATCATTTTAAGTAAAATCTGCAAACCCTGCCCCCTGCCCCCTCAAGGAGGTTAATTGATGTTGTGTATTGAAGAATTGATCAACTTAGACCCGTTTCAACGGCTTCCTCAAGAGCGCTTGGAGTGGGTCTGCGATCGCGCTCAAACAGTTGAACTTTCTGCCGGAGAAGTGTTGTCCCATGAGGGAGACCCTGTATGTCGCTTATTTATCTTAGTCAAAGGTAAAATCAACATCACCCGCCGCAGTGAAGGAGTTGAAATTCCCATCGGGCAACACGAAGCCCCATCCTTTTTTGGTGAAATTCCAGTACTCACAGGTGAACCTGCACCTGTCACAATGCGGGCATTGACAAATTGCCATCTCTATGAACTCAAGGGAGAAGACTTCCGCAAACTGCTGCATGAATGTCGTGATTTTGAGCAGATGGTCTTCCGCATTATGGAACGTCGGCTTCGGGGGCTAGAGTCCTTTATTCGTGGGCGGGAAAAGATGGCAGCTTTAGGGACACTTGCCGCCGGTCTAGCTCATGAACTCAACAATCCAGCCTCAGCCCTCGTTCGGACTTTAGAGGAAATGCCACCCGCCATCCTGGAGCTACAACGAATGAACTTAGTTTATGGGCAACGCAATGTTGAGGAAGCCCATACTCAAGACTGGTTGAGACTGCGTGATCAGGGCTATGATGCGATTTTGAATAATCGTCTAGATCCGGTGACACTAAGCGATCGCGAAACCGTGTTGCTGGAATGGTTAGAAGACTATGGTGTAAAGCAAGCCTGGAAATTAGCGGAGCCTTTAGCGGAAGGCGGTATTGAGGTGAAAACCTTAGATCAGATGATGGAGCGTTGGCGCAACGACGATACTGAATTACGAGAAATGGGATTGCGCTGGCTATCCCTCTCATTTGAAGTCATGTCGATGATTAAACATGGTTTGCGAGGAGCCGAGAGGATTTCCGAACTTGTGCAAGCGATGAAGTCTTATTCTTACCTCGATCAAGGAATTCAGCAAGAAGTAAATATACATCAAGGTTTAGAAGATACCTTGCGATTGTTTGCTCATAAATTCAAGTGCGGTATCCAAGTGCAACGCAATTACGATCAGCGTCTTCCTAAAATCCTTGCCTATGGTAGTGAACTGAATCAGGTGTGGACGAACTTAATTGACAACGCCATTGATGCAATGGATGGTAAAGGACTGCTGGAAATTACAACTTGGCATTGCGATCGCTTTGCTCATATTGACATCACCGATTCTGGCAGTGGAATTCCACCTGAAATTCAAACGCGCATTTTTGAACCCTTCTTCACCACTAAATCAGTCGGGCGTGGTTCAGGACTTGGTTTGGAAACCGCTCGCCGGATTGTAGAAAATCGCCATCATGGTACGCTCTCATTTGAGTCGCAGCCAGGCAGAACTTGTTTCACCATCTGCTTGCCTTTGATTGAATCATTTGAAGGAAGTACCAGTTAGTTTTATTACCAAATAAAATTTAGCCGAGGATAAGGGTGCGATCGCACCTTTACTCAAATGCTCGCCGATCCCTCTTTGGAAACTAAAGTGGAGCCAACCGACGGCAGAATCTATCAAATTAAAGGCAGTCACGAGTTACAAAGCGAAGCCACTGCGCTATCCTGCCTCCTGAACCCAACCTTTAACTGTAGACTTAAAAACTTACTTGACCAAATTACTGATTTTTTATTAAGGTATTTTATACCGTCTTGACACTGGCTTGATAATTTTTACTTTGAAAGCAGTTAAACTTTATATTCTCAAATGGACTTTACATCTTCACTATTATGTGGAACAACGTATTAGTTTGCTTCATCATTTCTTGAATTAAAATTCATTAATAATACCCATGTAGTAACAGATTAAGTGATTGATATTAGAGAAGTAGTTGAAAAATCTGACTTGTCTAATATTATGAATAAAAAATGGGCTGTTAAGCGACTTACAATCAATCTCACATCAGGTGAAGCTCAGAAGTTGGAAAAATATTGCTCAATGACTGGCAGACCAGCAACCGATGTAATTCGGGAATTAATTCGCTCTCTTCCTACTGAAGATGAAGAGTAAAAAACCTAAAAGAAAAGAAAATTACACTGGATAAAAACTTAATCAACAGAGAGGATGAAAGTTTCAATGAGCTTGATGGCAGACCAGACTTGTTACAGATTTTGGCAAATTGGCAATTGATGTTGTGCTGTTGGAGTTTCAAGGGAAATATCAACAGCGTTAGATAGTGAAGAAGTTGTGCTTTAAAACACCAATACAGTTCAGTTAAGCTTTTTTCTCTCCCCCTGCTTCCCCTACTTCCCCTACTTCCCCTACTTTCTACTTCTCCTGCCTCTCCTACTTCCCCTGTCTGCGAATGAGGAGCATCTGGCAATACTTAGGCAGGGAGTAGTATAGTTAAATGGCATTTTGGGCATACTAAGGAAGAACTTAGGCAATCTTTTGAGCTACTCATCCCTGATTTGGGATGACATGCCTAGAAGAAAGTCAGTACCTTGGAGGATTAAGCAAGATGGTGTTTTTCGACATTGTTCCGCAACAATCTTCTCAGGCTTTTCTGTGGAGTATTCTTAACAGTATTACAGATCCGATTTTTGTCAAAGATAGGCAACACAGTTGGGTATTCGTTAATGATGCATTGTGTCAGTTCATGGGATATGAACGTGCAGAACTAATTGGTAAATCCGACTATGATTTCTTCTGCAAAACAGAAGCCGATGTTTTTTGGGAGAGAGATGAACAGGTATTCATCACATCCTTGACTGATGAACATGAGGAATTGATCACAGATTGCCAAGGTGAAACTCAGATCATTTCTACTAAGAAAAGCCTATTATACGATGAGGTTGGTAATTCATTTTTAGTGGGTTCAATTCGGCTGATTGCTTCCAAAAATAAAATTGAAACTGCTTTGCTGCGTCAGACAGTAAATAAGTTAGAACAGGAAATTCATGAACGCCAAGAAACAGAGAAGCGCTTTCGCAGACATAGTAATGCTCTACAGCAACTTGTGCAAAGTGAAAAACTACAACACGATGATTTTCAAATTGCCATCCAATATGTAACGGAAGTAGCTAGTTTGGGACTTGACGTCGAACGTGTAAGTGTTTGGTTATACATGGATAAAGATCAGGGTATTCAATGTATTGACTTATATGAACGTGAAAATAATTGCCACAGTCATGGTTTTGAATTATCTGTCTCTAGCTTTCCCAGGTATTTTCAAGCTCTAAAGGAAGAACAAGTAATTGCAGTTTCTGATGTTCATACTGATCCTCGCACTAGCGAGTTTTCTGAAACTTATACAACTCCACTGGGAATTACCTCAATGCTTGATGCTAGGATTTGGTCTAGAGGACAGGTAATTGGTGTAGTTTGTTGTGAACATTTGGAAACTCAGCGTCAGTGGACACTAGAAGAAGAAAGTTTTATTGGCTCCATTACTGACTTCGTGCGACTGGTAATAAGCTAATCGGCATTTAAGTTGCATAATCAGGGCGGGCAAGATGCCCACCCCACAAGGGATTAATAAAATTTTGATATGCAAATTAGATGTGTTTTAGCTTAGAATCAGGCGATCGCAAAGTCGCTGAAGAAGCACTGCGGCAATCAGAAACGCAGCTTAGACAGCAAACTCAACAACTAGAGTCAACGCTCTTTGAATTACAACGCACTCAAATCCAAATGCTCCAAAGTGAAAAAATGTCTTCTTTGGGACAACTGGTAGCAGGTGTTGCTCACGAAATTAATAATCCTGTTAACTTCATCTATGGAAATATTACACCTGCTAATGATTATATTCAAGACTTACTAAACCTGATTAAACTATATCAAGAATACTATCCCGATCCAGTTACTGTTATTCAATCAGAAATTGCGGCTATAGACCTAGAATTTTTGATAACAGATTTACCGAAGCTCTTATCTTCAATGAAAATAGGATCAGAGCGCATTCGGCAAATTGTCCTGTCTCTGCGAAACTTCTCTCGCTTAGATGAAGCTGAATATAAAGCAGTTGATATTCATGAAGGAATTGATAGTACGTTATTAATTTTAGAAAATCGACTCAAAACAAAACCTGATTCTCCTGGGATTGAAATTATTAAGGAATATGGAAATTTACCTCTTGTTGAGTGCTATGCAGGCCAACTCAATCAAGTGTTTATGAATATTTTAACTAATGCTATTGATGCTTTAGAAGAACGGGATAAGCAACACACTCAAAAGAAAATCCAACAATCTTCTAGTGTGATTCAGATCCGCACAGAAATAATTGATAAAAATCATATTGCAATTAAAATTGCTGACAATGGTCTGGGTATACCAGAAAAAATAAAACAACGTATTTTCGACCCCTTCTTTACTACAAAACCAATTGGTAAAGGTACAGGAATGGGTATGTCAATTAGTTATCAAATTGTGACCAAAAATCATCATGGAACCCTTGAATGTATTTCATCTCCAGATCAGGGTGCAACATTTGTGATTGTCATACCTTTAAAACAGCAGCAGTTTGGTAATTAATCAAGACGCTCATCGCTATTAATAATGCCAGTGTTGGGTGGGCATCAGTTGCGAATAGGTAATAGGCAATAGGCAATAGGCAATAGGCAATAGGCAATAGGCAATAGGCAATAGGCAAGAAGGCTTCTTAGTTGTACTGAGTTTTTTCAGAAATCAAATATCAAATATGAGTCCTATATATAGACGATAATCTAATTACAATCAGTCTCAGTAACTGACCAAATAAAACGCACACCAATTATAATTAGTGTGCGCCTGCGGTTAGATTTTAGAAATTCTCGAACTTAGCGATCGCATCCTTCATCTTATCCACCACCTCATCTACAGGTATGACTCCCAATTCCCCAGAGGCGCGGGTACGGATACTTAAGGTGTTGGTTTCCACTTCCTTAGCTCCCACCACAGCCATCACGGGTATTTTTTCTTTCTCTGCATTGCGAATCTGTTTACCCAAGCGATCGCCACTGGTATCAACTTCTGCACGGATGCCCAACGCACGCATCTTCGCCACCACATCTTTAGCAAAATCTAGCTGTGTATCACCCACCGGCAATAATCTAGCTTGCACTGGCGCTAACCACAGAGGGAAATCGCCCGCATATTCTTCAATTAAGATCCCAATCAACCTTTCCAGTGAACCAAAAGGCGCACGGTGAATCATCACTGGACGTTTGCGAACCCCATCTTCGGCGACGTACTCCAAATCAAAGCGTTCTGGCAAGTTGTAATCTACCTGCACAGTTCCTAATTGCCACTCCCGTTCTAGGGCATCACTAAAGATAAAGTCAAGTTTGGGCCCATAAAAAGCGGCTTCCCCAATTCCTTCAAAATGTTCCATCCCCAAGGTTTCAACTGCACGGCGAATTGCACCTTCGGCTTTGTCCCAAACTTCATCAGAACCCATGTACTTATCACTAGCAGGATCGCGGAAACTCAGTCTAGCTTTAAAGTTCTTTAGTTGCAGACTATTGAACACCGACAAAATCAAATCCACTACACTGAGGAATTCGCTATCTAGCTGTTCTGGGGTGACGAACAGGTGAGAATCATCCACAGTAAAACCGCGCACCCGCGTTAAACCGCCCAATTCGCCTGATTGTTCGTAGCGGTAAACAGTACCAAATTCCGCCAGTCGCATCGGTAATTCCCGATAAGAGCGTAACTCACTCTTATATATTTGAATGTGGAAAGGGCAGTTCATCGGCTTCATAACGAAGCCCTGTTCCTGTGCAGCCGATTCCTGATCATCTGCCATTAAGGGGAACATATCTTCTTTATATTTCTGCCAATGTCCAGAGGTTTTAAATAAATCTACTCTGGCAATGTGAGGTGTTACTACAGACAAGTAACCCCGTTTTAGCTGTTCCTGCTTGAGGAAGTCTTCTAAAGTACTCCGCAACACAGTACCTTTGGGTGTCCACAAGGGCAAACCCGGCCCCACTTGGTCAGAAAATATAAATAATCCTAGTTCCTTACCCAGTTTCCGGTGATCTCGCCGCAGCGCTTCTTCTTTGCGTCGCTTATATTCAGCGAGTTGTTCTGGACTTTCCCAAGCGGTGGCATAGATGCGTTGTAGTTGGGCTTTGGTTTCATCCCCACGCCAATAAGCACCAGCAACGCTTTCTAATTCAATTGCCTTCGGGTTTAATTCACTGGTATTTTCCAGATGAGGCCCCGCACACAAATCCCACCATTCATTCCCCAGGTGGTAAATCGTGATTGGTTCGTTTTTGATATCTGCTAGGATTTCTAGCTTGTAAGGTTCCTTAATTTCCTGAATCCGGCGTTCGGCTTCTTCACGGCTGACTTCTTCTCGAATAACCGCCAACTTGCGATTAATAATCTTCGCCATCTCTTTCTTGATGGCTTTGAGATCATTTTCGCTGAATGGTTCTGGATTGTCGAAGTCGTAGTAAAAACCGTTTTCAATCCAAGGGCCGATTGTAACTTGCGCCTTGGGAAACAGCTTTTGTACTGCCATTGCCATTACATGGGAAGCAGTGTGGCGAATCTTTTTTAAGTTCTCCGATTCGCTGGTACGCGGTAAATAAATTTTTTCAACTTGTTCTGACTGTTGTGACTGATTTGATGAATTTGACGACATTGGCTGCTGAACCGTTGGCGAAGTGATTACAAAAGGTGATTTATCTGAATCTGTAGGCTTATTCAACTATAACGACTTTGGTTTTTGCCAGTTCAGCTTTATTCAAGAAAGAATTCAGAATGGGCTAAACCTTAGCTATCCGCTAACAGGAGTCGGAATTTAGTATGAATTAGAGTTCGATGGTTACTGAGCTTGTGTTGTGTTATTGGCGCAGTCTGTCGTAGAGAAGGCTCGAAGTACTGGCGGATAGTGCAGCGCGTTCGCTCTTAGTGTCCCAAAGAGAAGGAGTCTGCGTACACCCCTATGGGTAAGTAAGCTAGCAAGAGCGTCTGAATCAGCAAAAGCATTTAAGAATCCCACTAAATATGCAGATTTATATCATGTCCGGCAAATTAGTTACAGTTACCACATCTGTGCAAAAATCGGAAAGCCCTCTTTCCCCCTGCCCCCTGCATAATGATAAGCCTTTAACCGGACACGATATTAATGGTGCTTCTAGATGGCGGGTTTGAATCTTCCATGCTCTTGATTATGACTTCTGAATTCTTCTTCATCATTTGTGATAAAGGATGAAGTTGACATCCTCCCCGCCGTAAACCGTCAGGGATTCCTAAGACTCACGACTTAGGTTTCTGCTTCATAGCAACTGCCTCCACCCCCTAAGAGGATTTGGTCTTATGTTCGCTCCACAGACTTTACGACT